>JAYUUR010000544.1:0-2714 GCA_043754475.1 Saprospiraceae bacterium
ATGTTTTTTAGGTAGCAACAACGAACTTGAACCATTGGATTTACCTGAACTAATATGAATGTCAAATTTGCCCGTTGTTTCGCCCAATGCTAAAGGATAAATATGGATATTAGCTACCCCCTCAGTATTATGTGCCAAAAGTTGAAATAAATGTGGAACAGGTTCAAAGGCATGAATGGTTGCATTTTGCCACAGCCTAGACATTTCGAGTGTATCTGACCCAATATGGGCTCCAGCCTCTACAATGATAGGGTTTTTAGGCAAGTAGGAGTGAATATACGATTTAGGGATAATCCCCTCTTTTTGTGGTGAGGCAGAAAATTTAGATACCCAATAGTGTATGTTAAAATATTTATAAAATTTCATTAATTGATTGGCGTTTCTGTCCATTCCAAAATAGGTAATATCACACCCGGCATATCCGGTTTGGTATAGCGGATAAAATAGGCTTGGTTGTCTGGTTTTGTTTCAACAGAAAACCCTAAAACGGTTTCGTCACAAGAGGTCAATGATGCAACACAATGTATAGAAAACATAGGTCTGATAAAATGCTCACCACTACTTAATAAGTGGCGAGGTATTTTGCAAGTGAACTGATATTCATCGCCATTGTTGAATTTATCTTTCAAGAAAGTATCAATTTGATAGGTTCTGAACAAAATGACACCTTCTCGAATGAGTTCAAAACCAACTTTTACATTTTGTAAATTTTCATACGATTTTGTATAAAAAGTAATGAAAATATCTTCATTATTCATAAAACTGAATCTTAAATTGCCTTTTATATCTTTTACTTCAATCTGTTTGAGCAACATTTTTGATTTTTCATCAATATTGTTTATCCAAACAGCATTACCTATATTAGTGTTATGGTTTTCATAATAATCAATAGCTTTTTCAATTACATCATCAATTTTAATTTGACCTTTTTCCATAATAAATCCTCGCTTACAGAGTTGTCTAACGGCTCCTAAATTATGGCTCACAAACAAAACCGTCCTACCACTCTTACTCACCTCATCCATCTTCCCCAAGCATTTTTTCTGAAATTCAGCATCACCAACTGCCAAAATTTCATCAATCACCAATATCTCAGGCTCTAAATGAGCAGCAACAGCAAAAGCCAAACGCAATTGCATCCCACTCGAATAATGCTTCAAAGGTGTATCAATAAACTGCTCAACTCCACTGAAGGCGACGATTTCATCAAATTTTTGAACGACTTCTGCTTTCCTCAAACCTAAAATGGAAGCATTGAAATACACGTTTTCACGTCCGGTCAATTCAGGATGAAAACCTGTACCGACTTCTAAAAGGCTTGCCATCCGACCCCTCAGTATTGCCTTGCCTTTTGTAGGTGGCGTGATGCGGCTGAGTATTTTGAGCAGCGTACTTTTCCCTGCACCATTCCGACCAATAATACCGATGCTTTCGCCCGCTTGCACATCAAAACTGATGTCATTGAGTGCCCAAAAATCTGTTTCTATTGTCTTAGAATTATTTTGTCGAAATTTAAACTTATCTATTACCGCATCGCGTAGGCTCAAATAGCGTTGACGCTGCCCGATGCGGTATTGTTTACTCAAATTTTTGACTTCAATAATGGGTGTCATTGTCGAAAGGTGATATGCTTTATTTTAACCAATAAAAAAAATGGTATTGACTCACTTGTCCTTTGTGTAATGTAATTTTACGTCACTGATTTAATTTCAAATTCTATTATTCGCCATATTAATATGAAAATAATATTTTGTGCCAATAGTTACCAATCGCGCATTGTCGGACCAGCGGTTTTGACGGAGATGCTCTTGAAAATAAACGATTGGTATCCCGAGCACGAAATTAGGATTTTAACTGAGGACGTAGTCGAATCGAGCGAAAAAATTTATAAATTGACCACCAACTACCCCCGCCCAATCCATGCTTTAGATATTTTTTTACGCAATTTTTCCTATAAAAATGCCCTAAAACGCATTTATAAAGACTATCCTTTTGATGTGGTGGTGTTTGGATATGCCTCTTTTGGTATCGTTACGAAGCATTGGTTGCCCCCCTCAGTAAAAGTCATTGGTTTTATCAATGATTACTTTCGGTTGAAAGCTCATTTTAAAAATTTTAAATTATCTAAACAATGGATTTATCATTTTATTACAAGACAAATTGAACGGTATGCAGTCTTTAAACTTGATAACATAATCGCTTGTTCGCATTATTTATCAAAATATTTAATCAAAGAATATAAATGCCCTGCCGATAAAATTTACACACTTTATCAAACCATAGATGTTGAAGAAATTGAATTTGACCCTAATCGAGCCTTTGTTGCGCCTTATAAAATCCTGTTTGTAAAGAGTTATATTTATTATGGTGCTTTAGATATTTTAGCGACAGCTTTAAAAAATTTAGATAACTATTCTTTTGATTTAACCGTTATTTGCCCTTTATCAGCTTATAACATCACTATTGAAGCCCTTTTTAAAGACAACTCGCATGTAAAATTGACTATTTTAGGCAGAACCGATAAAAAATCCCTATACGCCCAAATGGCTGCACACGATATTTTATGCGTTCCTTCGCGCATCGAAGCGTTGGGCATTATCAATATTGAAGGTTTGGCAACTGGCATTTCAGTCGTTTCGACGCGCGAAGGGGGTATTCCTGAAGTACTCAATCATGGTGAAAATGGCTGGTTGGCTGAACCAGAAAATGCAGAA
>JAYUUR010000545.1:0-2703 GCA_043754475.1 Saprospiraceae bacterium
GGTTTAAAGTTGGACATAATTACTTATTTAAAGTGGTTTTTGCTTCAAAATGCGGACAATTACATTTTTTCTTAAACAAACCGCAGCCGCCGGTAGTAAAAAGAATGCTTAAAAAAAACAGACCGATGATAAATGATGAATGATGAATGATGAATGATGAATGGCGAATGATGAATTTTTTCATTTAAAACTTACATTTGTGAATGATGAATGATGAATTATAAATGATGAATTTTTTATTCATCATTCATCATTTATAATTCATCATTTCCTCAAACGTTTTTTATCAACACAAATTTTAATAAAACTTGACCCAACCTAAAAAAATTTTGATTGCGCCTTTGAATTGGGGCTTGGGTCATGCCACCCGCTGCATTCCTATCATTGATGAACTCTTGCGTCAAGGGGCGGAGGTCATTTTGGCATCCGATGGGGCGGCTTTAGAATTGCTCAAAAAAGAATATCCGCATCTGCCTTGCCATGCCTTGCCCGCCTACGATATTCGATACCCATTTGAGAGCATGGTGTTATCAATGGCGGTTCAAATGCCAAAAATACTGAGGGGGTGTTTAAAAGAGCATTTTTGGTTAAATAATTTTTTGAAAAATAATAAAATAGATGTTGTCATCTCCGATAACCGTTTTGGTTTTTATAATAAAAAGGTGAAAAGCATTTTTATGACCCATCAAATTAATATTGCTGCGCCTTTTCAATTTTTAGTCAATAAAATCAACCGATATTTTATTCAAAAATTTGATGTTTGTTGGATTCCTGATTTTGAAACCGTCCCTAATTTGGCAGGTCAATTATCCCATTTTCATAAGGCTAATTCCTTAGAAATCCAATACTTAGGTGCACTCAGTCGCATGAAAAAATATGCCATTGAAAAAAAATATAAAGCCATCATTATTTTGTCGGGACCCGAACCGCAGCGCACTATTTTAGAAAAAATAATAATAGAGCAGCTTCAAAAAGAGGATGTTCAAAGCGATTTACCGCCGAAGCCCCCCCTGCCCCCCAAAGGGGGAAGTTCTCAAAAAGAGGGGAATCAACTTGATTCACCCCCTCAGTCCCGATTAGGTCGGGATATTGTACCGCCGTACTTATTGGTTCGCGGCGTTACAATCAACGATGGTTTTGAGTTGAATTATAAAAATATTGAAATACATAATTATTTGATTACCAAAGATTTAAATCAAAAAATATTGGAAAGCGAGGTGATGATAGCCCGAAGTGGATACAGCACCATTATGGACTTGGTGAACTTAGGCATGAAAGCCATTTTGATACCCACACCCGGACAAACTGAACAGGAATACTTGGCTACGGAATTGATGAAAAACCATATTTTTTATAGCCAAACACAAAGCGAATTGAACTTAAAACAGGCCTTTCAAGCAGTGGAAAACTACAAGGGTTTCGATAATTTTTTCTCTAAGAATGACACTTTACCTAAAATCATATCCGAATTATTGAAAATTTGATACCTTTACAACATTTGATGGGTCTACCGATATTGTGCACCTCCGGTGCAAGATTTCCCTTTTCAACTGTTTAACGCACCTTTTTATGCTGACGATTTTTAGGACAAATCAACCGCTTGCTAACATATTATTGCTCCTCTATCTCGCTCTCGTGAGGGCGAGTACTTTCATCCATCCGATGAGTTATGTACCTAAAAGTCAAGGCGTTTTGACCCAATGGATGTACGCTGAGTTGGCTCCTACGAGTTTGTCGGGTCAGATTGCGGCTTTTGTTTTGGTTTTTATCCAAGCCGTTTTTATTAATTTGACGATGTCGCGCTATCGGGTTTCTACTGAATTATCGCTATTGCCCGGTCTATTTTATTGCCTCATGACGAGCATGATGCCCGAATTTATGATGTTGACGCCTATTTTATTAGCGAATACTTTTTTAATTTTAGCACTATTCTATTTATGCGATGTTTATAAAAATAATTTAGCGACCTCTATGATTTTTGATGTAGGCTTGTGGATTGGGGTGGCGTCTTTATTTCATTTTTCTTTCATTTTATTTATCCTTTGGGGCATTATAGGGCTCGGCATACTGAGGGGTCTTCGATCAAAAGAACTGCTCATGATTTTGATAGGTATTATCGTCCCCTTCTTCCTTTTTGCCGTTTATTTGTTTTGGATAGATAGATTATCCATGTTTACTCCTCATTTCACGGACAATTTTGGTTTTTTTAATTTTGTAAAAAATAACAACCCAACAGCTTATGTAAAAATAGGTGTTATGCTTTTGTTGGTTTTGATTACGCTTTTGAGCAGTGGTCAATTTTTTATTCGTCGAAACATATCTGCTCAAAAATACATCAGCATTATTTATTGGATGCTATTGATGAGCGGCTTGACAATTTTGATACAAAAAGGGGTTGATGTGAATCATTTGCTCATTTTGAGCGTACCCCTCAGTATTTTATTGTCGATGTTGTTTCAACGCATTGGTCCGGCTACGGCTGAGGTTTTACACATGTTGCTTTTGGTGGTGGCTATGCTTTTTCAATATCAATATCTTTTGAATCGATAAAATAATAGGTAATGAGTAATGGGTAATAGGTAATAAGGTAAGGTGTGAATTTTGAAACAGCAATTATTGTATTTTAAGCGTTTATAAATTTGATTCTTACTATTTTTTTTAATAGCGAATGCGTTGAAAAGCACATTGTGACACTCCGTGTCA
>JAYUUR010000546.1:0-7978 GCA_043754475.1 Saprospiraceae bacterium
AATGGAAAATGGAAAATGGAAAATGGAAAATGGAAAATGGAAAATGGAAAATGGAAAATGGAAAATGGAAAATGGAAAATGGAAAATGGAAAATTATTCAAGTTTAGTTTTTTTTTCATTCGTGTCATGTTTTTAATATAGGTTGATGATTTTTACATTTATAACTAATTACACAAATATACATTTCTTGTTGAAAAGATGCAAATTTTGAAGCACATATTTTTAATTTTTAACAGATAAAGATAAGTCGTATTTTAAATAAAAATTTACTACAATTTTAAACCTTAATTTTCCAACTCCTTCACCGCCAACCAAGCCAACAAACCAATGGACAATTCCAAGCTGGATTCTTCAATATCAAAAGTGTCAGTATGCAAACCGCTTGTGATGCCTCGCGCTTTATTGCCTGTACCCAATCTATAAAAACAAGCGGGCATTTGCTGCGAATAATAGGCGAAATCCTCTGAGGTCATCCGCATAGGCAAATCCATCACATTTTCAGCACCAGCGTATTCAATCATAAAACCTTTTACTTGTTTCGTCAAGGCTTCATCATTGAAAAGCACAGGATAACCATGTTCTATAGTAAAAATACATTCGCCCCCCATCGCTTCAGCTATGCCTTCTGCCATTTTTTTCATGCGGCGTTTGGCTTCGTTGCGCCATGTTTCGCTGAGGGTTCTGAAAGTGCCTTCTATCCTCACTTCGTCAGGAATGACATTGGTAGCACCGCCTTTAGAATTGATTTTTCCGAGCGTCAAGACCGTCGGTACTGAGGGGTCGGCATTGCGGCTGACAATTTGTTGCAAAGCTGTAATAATATGCGCGGCAATTAAAATCGGGTCAATACACTCTTGAGGCATAGCCCCATGTCCACCTTTTCCTTTAATAGTCAAGTACAATTCATCACTCGATGCCATATAAATACCGCCTTTCAAGCCTACCTTTCCTGCTTCGAGCGGTGGATGAACGTGTTGACCGATTATACTGAGGGGTTTAGGATTTTCCAAAACGCCTTCTTTTATCATGATACTTGCACCACCAGGTGTTTTTTCTTCGGCAGGTTGAAAGATGTGTTTAATAGTGCCTTCAAAATCATCTTTGATACCATTCAAAATTTTTGCTGCTCCGAGTAGGCTTGAGGTATGCGCATCGTGACCGCAAGCGTGCATGATGCCTTCTTTTTTGGATTTATAAGGCACATCATTGGCTTCTTTTATCGGCAGTGCATCCATATCCGCACGCAAAGCCACGACTTTTTTATGTGGATTGCGCCCTTCAATTAAGCCGACCACACCATTTTCAGCAACGCCGTGAACGAAAGGAATACCAAATTCTTTGAGCTTATCGGCTACAAATTTACCCGTTTCCACTTCTTCATAACTCAATTCGGGATTTTCATGCAAGTAGCGGCGCATTTGGACAACGTCGGCATGATAGGCTTGGGCAAGGCTTTTTATTTTATCTTTTAGCATATTTTTAGTAGCGCGGAACTCCAGTTCCGCATTGAAATCGTGCGGAATCGGAGTTCCGCGTTACAGATTGCGGAATCGGAGTTCCGCTTTACGCAGTGCAAAAATAACACAAATCCATTTGCAGCGTTTAAATATTATTTAAAAATTGAAACTAAAAGCTATTTTTGGCTTATTAATTGAATAAGTATTATTTATAATTTATTAGACAGTGACCATTACAAAAAATATCATCGCAACGGTAGAGGAATATATCACGCATTTTTATAGAGAGAAAGTGCCTGAGGAATATGTTTATCACGACATCGCGCATACGCAAGAAGTTGTGCGGGTGTGTCGTCAACTGGGCATCGCTCACGGCTTATCCCTTGAAGATATTGAAACTTTGGAACTTGCCGCTTGGTTTCACGACACCGGTTACGATAAAGGACCCAATAATCATGAAGAACGCTCTGCCGATTATGCTGCGCGCTTCCTCAGAACTTTGGATTTTCCAGAATATAAAATCGAGCAAATTGTAGGTTGTATTTTAGCTACTAAATTACCTTCAAATCCCCAAGGACAATTTCAACAAATTATTTGTGATGCTGATTTGAGCCATTTAGGTGAAAAATCTTACTGGATTCGGACGGCTAAAGTACGTCAAGAACTCATCGTCATTCAAAATAGAGTCATGAGTGAAGAAGAATGGATTGACTTTGAATTGGATTTTATGCTCCGCCATCAATTTTATACACCTATCGCGCGCGACCTTTTTGAAAGGCGTAAGGTGAAGCATATTTTACAATTGCGTAAACAAAAAATGCGCCTCAACCCTAATTTTAGAATTACTACTGATGATGTTCAATTGCTCGACCGTGAAGAAGCTGAATTGATGAAATGGAAAGCTATTGCCAAGCAGCAAAAGCAGGAATTGAAAAATTTAGGGCTTGGACGTGGCGTGGAAACGATGTATCGAACGACCTACAATACGCATAATAACCTCAGTGCGTTGGCAGACCATAAGGCGAATCTGATGTTGAGCATCAATACCATTATGATTTCCATAACCGTTTCTGTGTTGGTGCCGAAGCTGCATGATGCGCCGCATTTAATAGTGCCGACGGTCGTTTTATTGCTTGTTTGCTTGACTTCCATCATTTTAGCGACTCTTTCCACGCGCCCGAAGGTGACGAAAGGCGAGGTGACGCTTGATGATATTCGCAATAAAAACTCTAATCTGCTCTTCTTCGGCAATTTTTATAACATGAAATTAGAGGATTTTCAATGGGGAATGATGGAAATGATAAAAGACCCTGATTTTCAATACAATTCGATGACGCGCGACCTCTATTTTCTCGGAAAAGTATTATCTAAAAAATATAGGTTCCTTACTTATTGTTATAATGTCTTTATGTTCGGAATCATTTTAGCGGTCATCCTTTTTGCTTATATGTTTATAGTTTCGGGTAAAATTTAATAAAAATATAAAAGCGCATCAAAGGCCAAACTCGATGCGCTTTACTTTTACATTTAAAATTTTGCATTTTATATTTAAAAATTTTAATGCAAAAAATGCCGAACGCCCGTCATCACCATCGCCAAATCATGGGCGTTGCAATAATCAATGGATGCTTGGTCTTTCACAGAGCCGCCCGGCTGAATCACCGCCGTAATACCTGCCTTATCAGCAATCTCTACACAATCTGGAAAAGGAAAAAATGCTTCCGAAGCCATGACCGCACCTTTTACATCAAATCCTAAATTTTCCGCTTTTTCAAGGGCATATTTAAGAGCATCCACGCGAGAGGTTTGACCACAACCCATCGTTATCAATTGACGATTTTTGACTATGGCTATTCCGTTGGATTTCAAATGTTTAACGCAAATATTGGCATAGAGCAAATCTTGAATCTCCCCCTCAGTAGGTCGCTTGTTTGTAACCAAATTGAGGTCTTTTTCAGTCTCCGTTTTTAAATCTGTATCCTGCTGAATAACACCGTTGAGTAGGCTTTTGAAAGAGACGGCATGTTGATAAAACTCTTTAATTTTCAACAAAGTCCGTTGTTTTTTACCTTTCAATAGTTCAAGTGCTTCGGGCGTATAATCGGGCGCAATGAGGACTTCATAAAATAATTTATTGATTTCTTCAGCCGTCGCCACATCCATTTTTTTATTGCAAATCAAAATGCCACCGAATGCTGAAATCGGATCAGAAGCCAATGCCGCATTCCATGCTTCAAGGAGTGTATTTTTAGTCGCCACGCCACAAGCGTTGGTGTGTTTCAAAATAGCAAACGTGGGTTGATCATCTTTAAATTCACGCATCAAACGCACTGCACCGTCCACATCTACTAAGTTATTGAAACTCAATGCTTTACCACCGAGTATTTCAAACATATCATTGAAATTACCATAAAAAGCTGCCTTTTGATGCGGGTTTTCTCCATAACGCAGGGTCTCAGAATATTGAATAGATTGTTTAAATGGATTAATATCCCCCCCCTCAGTATTTTCAATAAACCAATTAAAAATAGCCGTATCATAATGGCTTGAAATATTGAAGGCTTTGAGGGCAAATGCCTTGCGTTCCTCCATTTCTGTATAGCCGTTATTTTCTACTAAAATATTTAAAAATGGTGCATATTCTTCACGACCGGGTATTACGACCACGTCTCTAAAATTCTTCGCTGCTGCCCGAATCAACGAAATGCCGCCAATGTCAATTTTTTCAATAATATCTTCTTCAATTTTAGTTTTAGCAATCGTTTCCTCGAAAGGATACAAATCCACGATGACGAGATCAATCTCAGGAATATCAAATTTTTTTAATTGCGCCGTATGTTCTACTTCACGTTTGGCGAGGATGCCGCCGAAAACTTTAGGGTGCAGAGTCTTCACACGCCCGTCCAAAATAGAAGGGTAAGTGGTCAACTCTTCCACCGCTTCGCATTTGACGCCGAGGCTTTCAATAAAGGTTTGAGTGCCGCCTGTGGAGTATATTTTTACTTTCAAGCGGTCAAGTTCACGCACGACGGGTTCAAGTCCATCCTTATAAAAAACGGAAATGAGGGCTGATTTTATCTTCTTTTTATACATTTTGATTTAAAATTGAAAGATGTAACTAATTGATAATCAATTATTTATGAAAAATAATGCTTCAATACTGAGGGATTATGTATTTGTTGCCGCAAAGTTAAGTTTAAAATCAAGAACGCCGAATTTTAGATTAAAAATTTATATTTGCACGCAGTGTGTATTGAGCCACGAATTAACGAATTTTACGAATTAACGAATTTAGATGTTGACATCTGATAGTCAACACGTAGATTAGCAAATATTCGTCAATTCGTCAAATTCGTGGCTTCAAACACGTAATAGGTAAAATTCACCATTCAAAAATCAATTCAAATGACCATACATTCAAAATTGCCCAACGTCGGCACCACCATTTTTACCATCATGTCAGGACTTGCTGACGAACATGGAGCGATTAATCTTTCGCAAGGTTTCCCGAATTTTGATACGCCCGAAGAGTTGAAACGCCTTGTCGCGTACTACATGAATAAGGGCATGAACCAATACGCACCCATGCCAGGGCTGCCGATACTGAGGAGTCGATTGGCGGATAAAATTGAAAAACTCTATGGTCAAAATATAGACCCGATGGCTGAAATCACGATTACAGTCGGCGGTTCGCAAGCACTTTTTACGGCTATCGCTGCCTTTGTACACGCAGGTGATGAAGTCATTTTGATTGAACCTGCCTACGATTCTTACGCCCCGAGCGTGGAATTATGCGGAGGAAAAGTTGTGCCTTATAAATTAGCACCCCCTCAGTATGACATCAATTGGGAGGAGTTTCAAAAATTAATCACCCCCAAAACGCGGATGATAATGATCAATACGCCGCATAATCCGACAGGTAAAACATTGAAAATCAATGATTTACAAATGTTAGATAAAATTACTGAGGGGTCTGATATTCTCATTTTAAGCGATGAAGTTTATGAACATTTGATTTTTGACGGGCAGTTGCACCAAAGCATTTTGCGGTATCCGAATCTTTTTAAAAGAAGTATGGCTGCTTTTTCATTCGGGAAAACATTTCATGCAACGGGTTGGAAAATGGGTTATATAATTGCGCCTGAGTATCTGATGCGCGAGTTTAGGAAAGTACATCAGTTCAATGTTTTTTCAGTCAATACGCCGATGCAATATGCGATTGCTGATTTTTTAGAAGATGAAAACACCTATTTATCATTGCCTAATTTTTATCAAACAAAGCGCGATTATTTTTTAAAATTGATGAGCGGAAGCCGTTTTAAACCGCTTAAAAGTGAAGGTACTTATTTCCAACTATTTGATTATCAAGACATTAGCGATGAAGATGATTTTACATTTTCAAAACGATTGACGACTGAATTTGGCGTAGCAGCCATTCCTGTTTCAGTTTTTTATTCCAATACTGAGGGGTACGATTCTAAAATTATCAGATTGTGTTTTGCAAAAACGGAGGAGACGCTTGAGAAGGGGGCTGAGAGGTTGTGTGGGATTTAGCAGAGGAACACATATTTGAGTTTATTTTTTACACAATAGTTCACAATAGAACACATAGTTTTGGTGTGAAAACTATGTGTTCTATTGTGAACTATTGTGTTTAAAAAAATAAATGGCGACAAACACTGATGTATTTATCACCATTTATTTAAAATTAATTCTATAAAATATTGAATATCAATGATTTACAAAATTAATGGTGATGCCCACCCGCTCCATGAACATGACCGTGCGTCATTTCTTCTGGGCTGGCTTCGCGCACAGTATCTATATGTCCTGTGAAATATAAATCAACGCCTGCCATTGGGTGATTGAAATCAATCTTGACGGAAGTAGGTGATACTTCTACAATAACGCCTTGCATAGCATTGCCATTTTCATCTTGCAAAGGCAAAACTTCACCTTCTACAAACACATCATCAGGGTTGGTGTCTCCGAGATTGAAAGCCGCTTTTGGGATTTCAGTCAAAGCCTCATCATCATATTCGCCATAAGCCTGAGCCGCCGGAATACCGAAAGCAAACTCTACTCCTGCTTCTTTACCCTCAAGGTTTTGCTCAAAAAGCGGAATCATCATCCCGATACCGTGAATATATCCTAACGGCTCACCACCCTCAGTACTTTCAATCAATTGACCCGCCGCATCGCCTTCGCGCAGCGTATAGTGGCACAAAACCACCTTGTTTTTTTCGATAATCATTTAAATTTCAATTAAAAAATGAATAGATATAAAATTTGAGGCGCAAAGTTAATATTTCCTAAAATGCATGGATAACTTATTACAGATTATTTTTCAAGCTAAATTTTATTTTTAAATTAAATACGTGTAGATTCGCAGCGCAAAGAAGAAAAGGAGATTGAGAGAAAGTACGTTACAAATCTAATATCTACTATCTCAATATCTATTATCTTTCAAAAAAGGGGGATTAGCTCAGTTGGTAGAGCGCTTGCATGGCATGCAAGAGGTCATCGGTTCGAATCCGTTATCCTCCACAAAAAACAAAAAGGTTTGGTAGAAATACCAAGCCTTTTTGTTTTTTTTTGTACTTTTACACCCTCAAATTGGAGACTATTGCCAAATATAAATTAATGAAAAAGCACATTCCTAATATTCTCACATTATTGAACCTTTTTTGTGGTTGCTGTGCCATAGTGAGCATCCTCAACGGGCAATATACTGAGGGGGCAATTTTGATAGGTATATCGCTCATAGCCGATTTTTTTGATGGATATGCAGCGCGCTATTTTAAGGTGAACTCGCCGTTGGGTTTGCAGTTGGATTCATTGGCGGATATGGTGTCGTTTGGGGTGGTGCCAGGCATTATTGTTTATAGCCTTTTAAGTGTTTCTTTTATATCAGGCAACGGCATCGGTAGTAATAATGAAGAGATTTCATCTTCTTTAGCACTCAATATTAAGGCACTACCTGCTTTTATTGTCACTCTGTTTTCATGTCTCCGCCTTGCCAAGTTCAATTTAGATACTCGTCAAACTCAAAGTTTTATTGGATTAAACACCCCTTCAAACACCACTTTTTATATTGGCTTAATGCTTATTGCAGAATATAATTCTTTTGGTTTGGCAAATTTCGTTTCAAACCCTGTTTTTTTATACAGTTTGATACCTATTACATCGTACCTACTCGTAGCCGAGATTCCGATGTTTAGTATGAAAGGCGGTTTGGATAAAATGAAAATTACTTACATTATTTTATCCACACTACTACTTGTTTTTTTGAGAGAAGTGGCTCTCTCGCTCAACATGATAATCTATGTTTTATTCAATATATCCAATCATTTTTATCATAAAAAATTTAATAACAGCTTAGAAAAAAATACTACAAGTAGTTAATTTTCAATTAATTACAAAATAAAATCATTCATCATTCATCATTCATCATTCATCATTCATCATTCATCATTCATCATTCATCATTCATCATTCATCATTCATCATTCATCATTCAT
>JAYUUR010000547.1:0-2691 GCA_043754475.1 Saprospiraceae bacterium
TTTTACCTAAATTATTATTCCTATTATTTGAACATTAATTGAAAAAATGTCAATTTTCAATAAATCTAAACTCTTAACTTTTAACCCTCAACTAATAAATACCCCCCTCAGTACGTTCAACGTTTCAACATAGAAAAGACACATTTTTTGTATTAACAGATAGAATTGATCTTACTTTAAACAAAACCGACACCATTTCATGTATTTTTTATCAAAAATCCCATCATTAATAGCTATTTCAGGCCTATTAAGTTGCTCTCAACTATTTGCTCAAGAACAACTCGGCTTACGACTTGATAACTATTCAGGTGCAAATGCTATTACTCTTAATCCTGCTGCGAATGCTACAGGCGCTTTCGCGTGGGATGTGAATCTAATAGGCTTTGGCATTGGCGGAAGCAATAATATGGCATATATTGAAAATGCCTCTGTTGGTAAAACCATTAGGAACGCCGCTAAAATTGGACCTGATCCGGCACTCAATATTTTTTTCAAAGGCACACCAGCTTTAGAGTATAATTTTACAGACAAACCTAAGTCATTCGGTTCGATAGTGATACGCGTCATGGGTCCCTCATTTGTGGTGAACTTAGGCAGTGGTCATTCATTTGGTTTGTTTTCGAGTGTGCGAGCGGTTTTGAGTTCAAACAGTTTGCCCAGGGTTTTAAATCCTTATGAAATGCAGCGTACGGTACTCCGAAAAACATTTGATATTGACCCATTCAAAATAAAGGGTTTGAGTTGGAGTGAGTTGGGATTAAATTATGCCTACAAAATAGGTGGAGATACTGAGGGGGGGGTAACTATCGGCGCCAATCTGAAATTTATGAAAGGTTTTCAGGGCTTATTTGTCGATAATTTCACCGGCACTAAAATGACGCGTATTTCCAAAGACACTTTCCGATTTGATGCCATGAATGGCAATATAGGCTTTACTACCAATTATGATGACAAGTTGACTCAATCAAATGGCAGTGGCGTTGGCTTTGACATCGGAGCTGTATTGACGACGACTGCGGATGATGATCGCCCTTATGAATGGCGATTTGGCGCATCTATTTTGGATTTAGGTTCAATAAAAATGAATCAAAATACAGAAGTTCATCAATTTTCAACAAAAGAAGGGTTTATATTGAGCGAACAAGATTTTCAAAACTTAAATGCTCAAGACCCGCGAGCAGATGCTTTACAGCGTTTTAACCAAATCGCTTTCAAGAATCCGCAAGCAACATTAAAAGGTAATTCTATGATATTTGGCTTACCGACTGCCCTTCAATTGCAAGCAGATTATGCCTTTACTAAAAATATATTTCTCAACGCTCTTCTCATCCAGCGTATTCCAATAAGTACTACTACTTTGGAAAGAGATAATTTATTTGCTATTACGCCGCGTTATGAATCACGTTGGGTAAGTGCATCTTTACCGATTTCTGTTTTCAACTATAAACAACTGCGGGTAGGATTAGCTGCCCGATTGGCATTTTTAACTATTGGCACTGAGCATCTGATGAGTTTTATGAGCAATTCAAACCTATATGGAACAGATTTTTACATGGCTCTAAAAATCAACCCATTCAAAGTCGGTTCATTATCTTTAGGAAAGAAGGGAGGCAGTGGCGGCAATTGGGGTAAAAATAAAAGAGTCAGTTGCTACAAATTTTAATCAAAAACGCTAAACATTTGTTAAGAAAATAACAATTCTATGTTATTTTTGAAATATAGCTATTGTAGTATTTATTTTTTTAAAATCTAAATCATTAAAAACCAAACAATTATACATGATTAAAAATAAAATGAAATTTAATTTTGTTTTATTGTAAAAAAATGAAAAAAAAATTTGCGTTTCGTAAAATCTACCCTAATTTTGTAAGCGAAAGGATGATTAAAACGATTCATTTTCCTCCTACCTGAATCTAAGTATCTTTCAAAGTTTCCCCCTTTACCTCCCCACTGATTTCCGTGTTTTTTTACGAATTTTATATCTGACTAATTTTACTAATCTCATTTTTAACTTAAACTATCACCGAATCATGAAGGGAAACATCTACACAATCTGTCAAGGATGGTACACACTTTTCGTTGCTGCCATCATCACCCTTACTCCATTTTTTTCATCAATAGCTAATGCACAGTCTTGTCGTGGTTTCAGAACGCAAACTCAACGTGATTGGGGCGATAAACCTAAACGCAATAATGCCGCAGGTTATATGTATGCTAATTTTGCGGCAGCATTTCCAAACGGTCTCGTAGTTGGCTGCACCAACAAATTAAAATTAACTTCACAGCAGGCTGTTACTAATTTATTACCATTAAACGGTAGAATCGGTGCTTTGCGCCCAGGTACATTAGTTGACCCAAACAACAGAAGATTTGACAATCCATTTGCAGGTCAAGTTGTGGCACTCAAATTGAATTTGGCTTTCGATGCTTTAGACGCTAATTTTAGCTCAAATACCATAAGATTGAGCAATTTGGTGGTCAGAAGAGGTCCATATGTTAATAAAACAGTTGCCGAAGTGATGGATGAAGCAGAAAAAGCATTGGGTGGCTGCACTTCAGCCCGCAATATTTATCAGCTCAATGAAATAGTTACTCGCATCAATAGAAATTATATGGACGGTGATTTGACTGGTAATTATTTGTCTTGCCCTGTCATTGCAATATCTCCTTGCGACAATGATACAATAGCAC
>JAYUUR010000548.1:0-7939 GCA_043754475.1 Saprospiraceae bacterium
TTGATTATCCGTTACTGTTACATTATAAACACCTGCTTTAAGATTCGTTTTTGTAGCCGAACCACCCCATGAATAGGAGTAAGAACCGCTGCCACCCAAAACTCTCATCGTCGCTTGACCTGTGGCTTGACCACAAACCGAGCGTTTGTCGATGATGCCCACTGCTTGTAGGGAATTGACTGCCGGAACATTGACCGTTACAAATTGAGCGCATGAAATACCAGTCGGGTCAGTGACCGTGAGGGTATATGAGCCTTTTGCCAAGTCGCTTCTAATGCCACCGCTTTTGCCATCACTCCAAGTATAATTAAGCACTTTGCCCGTTGAAGGAAATTCTACTTTACCATTGCTCGCACCGCAAGTAGCCGATGTAATAGTTGGCTGACCCACTGCGATACCGTTTTGATTTTTAATAATAATTTCTTTTTCTGTAAAGCAAGTCGTATCGTCGGCGTTGCATATTTTCAATTTATAAACACCTGCCAAGAGGTTTTTAGCTGTATTTGTAGTAGAAACATTAGGCATCCACTTATAAATAGCATTAGTCGGTCTTAAAACATTGATTACTATTTGACCTGTGGATTTGCTGCATGATGCGTCTGTCACTGTAATATCGCCTACTGTTGGCGGCGTGCAAGTGTTGACATTATTGCAGGTATTTTTAATGAGAATTTTATCAATCGTGGTTTTACAACCTGCGGCATCTGTAATAATAATCGAGTAGGTGCCGCTATCCAAAGAGTAGCGATTTTGTGGATTATTGGTCAAAGCCAAATCCGCCCAATCAAATGAATATGGCGCAGTACCACCGCTAACATTTACGACGATGCTACCCCCCTCAGTACAAGACTTGTTTGTAGCCTTTACTGAGGCTGCTAAAGTAGTGCAGAAGTTTTGTTCAGTTGGGCAATCGCTCGCTATTTTTATAGTATCAATGGTATACGAGCAGCCTTTTGAATCATAAATGGTGACGCTGTATGTACCCATTTGAAGACCCGTGCGATCAAAAGTTTGAGATAAACCTGATTTATCGCTCCATGCATATTGATAATAGCCGCTGCCACCTCTGATAGTCGTCAAATTAATGCTACCGCCTTGAGTACAAGTCTTATTATATTTTGCATAAACCACTGAAATCGGCGCAGGCTCTTTTACTTCAAAACATTGTGAGCCAGCCATACAATCTTTCGCATCTTTTACGACAATGCAATAATTGCCTTTCGGTAAACTATCGTTGCCAATGACGCGTCCGTTGCCATCCGTGATATAGACTTTTGAAGGAAATGCAAAACCTGAACCGTAGGTAATTTTATAGTTGACACGACCATTTTTATTACCTGCACAATTGAGATAAACAATTGGATTTGAAATAGTTATGCTTGCTGCAGCTACATTATCGTCTGACATTGCGAAGGTGACTGGCAGTTTGCAATTAGAGACCAAATCCGTCACCGTTACAATATAAACGCCTGCTCTCACATCTCTTTTCACACTATCCAAACCCCATGAAAAACGGTATTTTCCGCTGCCACCCGATACGCGGATAGTAGCAATACCATTGGCTACACCGCATTTAGATTGCTGATTAATGATAGCCAAACCTCTCAAATTGCTTTGAGATTCTACTTTTACCATGATGGCTGACGGGCAAGTCGGCGCACTCGTGCGAGCGACCATGACTTGATAAACACCCGTTTTAAGGTCATTGCGAGAAGATACTGTTTTGCCATCAAAAACCCATGAATAAGTCACTGGTTCATTAGCCGTTAAGGTGACTGAACCATCTGCTGCATCGCATGTAGCAGGAGCAGATTGCGCGCTCACGCCTGTAGGACCTTCAGTTGCACCGACCGCTATTTTTACAATAGTGATGCAAGACAATGTCGTTTTAGAAGTAATGGTTACATTATAAATACCCGGTGCTAAACCTGTTTTTGCATTGCCAATTGAGTTGGCAGTGCCACTCGCAGGAGACCATGCATAAGTATAATTGCTTCCAGTCCCCCCCCTCAGTATAATGGCTGCCGAACCGTTGCTGGCGTTGCAATTGGAGCTGACCATTGAAATAGAATCCACTACTGCAGGGCGACAAGCACATGAGTCTTTTACTTGAACATTGCGGATGAGTTTTTGACAACCCGCTGCATCTGAAATAGTAACAGAATAAAATCCTGCTTTCAAATTATCTCTATAAGGTGTTTGATCAGGCTGATTGCCCAAATCTGCCCATGTAAATTTATATCCACCCGAGCCACCTGTTACTTTCACATTGATACTGCCCAATGAATCACAGGTTTCATTTATTTTAGTAAAAGAAGGAACAATAGCTGCTGGATCAACCACTTTAAATTTGACCGATGAAGCTAAACAGCCCAACGAGTCTTTTACCATCAAATTATAGAAATTGCCTACGGATAATGCACCATTGGCATATAAAACATTATTATTGTCGCGTATTTCGTACTTGGCTGGCATAGTGAAACCGGGACCAAATGTCACATTAAAAACTGCACGACCATCCGACATACCCGGACAACTGACCTTGAAAACAGTATCCATTGCAATATTCGCCTCAGGAGATTGATTCGTTAAAACAAACGAAACAACCGTAAAACAACCCGTTTGAACATCCGTAACTGTTACATTCACAGCACCTGCTGAAAGGACAAAGCGAGAATTACCCTCACCCCAAGAGTAAGTATAATTGCCCGAACCACCTGTTGTATTAATGGTAACCGCACCGTTTGGCAAGCCGCAGCTTGGTTGACGATTGATGACATACGGCGCATTTAAAGGGCTATTGCTTTTAACTTCTATCGTTTTAATTAGAGGACAAGTAGATGAATTGGGTCTTGAAATGGTAACGGTATAAGAGCCTGATGCTAAACCGTTGCGCGCTGACGCTGTGCTCGTACCATCTGACCATTTAAATTTTAAAGTATCGTTGATAGGTACTGTAAATGCTATTTTTCCTGTAGAAGCATTACAAGATGCTGGCAAAATAGCAGGGTCTTCAATGATGACATAACTGTTGCCATTGATTCTGAAATTAATATCCGTAAAGCAGCTTGGCTTATTCGCTCTTTCTACTCTGACAGTGTAATTACCTGCCGGAAGGTTAGTGCCTTTATTTGAAGTAGAAACATTCGGCGACCATATATATTTCAAATCGGCGGGCAAGCCATTCGCTACGCTAATATCCGCTGTGCCGCTTTCTACATTACACGTCCAATCTCTTTTGCTGACTGAAACCACAGGGCGATCGCAATCACATTCGCGTTTGATGACGACGTCAATTTCGATGCTACAATTAACAGAACTCGTAGCAGTAACTTTATACGTGCCTACTGCAAGGTCAGTGCGCAAATAGCCCGTTTTGCCATCGCTCCAAGCATATGTGTAGCCGCCTGTTGAAGGGCTCATTTCAGCGCGACCATTTTTTTCATTACAATTTTCAGGCTTTACTGAAAGGACTTTTGCATTATTTTCTGCATTGCGGACAGTGATAATTTGTGTTTTTTCATCTCTATTTTGACAATTATCAACGGCTGTCCAAGTTCTTTTTAAAGTATATCCGCAGAGGTTGTTGACTCTTGTTTCAATATAATTAACATCTACACGGCTATCGCAATTGTCAGTAGCGACTACATTCGCTTTAACAGGTACTTTTTGACCTAAGTAAAGTTTCACCGTCACATCAGCGGGAGTGCCTATTAATTCAGGATTAACATCGTCTTTTATCGTAATTTTTTGAGTTTTGACTGTTACGTTTCCACAAACGTCGGTCGCTGTCCATGTTCTGGCGACTGCATAATTATCAGTGCAAGCACCTCTTGTTATTTTATCATTCACTGACAGCCTTACGCTTACTGAGCAATTGTCAGTAGCCTTCACATTTTTAGAAGGAGAAGCAATTGAAGAACCGCAGGTAAAAGTGGCATCAGAAGGAACACCCGTTATTTGAGGAGCATCGTAATCACCCACTGTAATAACCTGAGTCGCTTTAGCCACATTACCACAGACATCAATAGCTGTCCACAGGCGATTAATTTTATAGTTTGAACCACAAACACCGCGTTCAATCAAATCACTCATCGTTACGCGCGGATTGCCATCGCAATTATCAACAGCTACAACACCCGTACCAGGCGGAAGCAACTGATTACAAGTCAATGACAATGCGCTTGGCACACTGACGAAACGAGGTGGTTCATTATCATCTAATGAAACTGTTTGAGTAGCCGAAGTGCTATTGCCGCAGCCATCTGTAGCTGTCCAAGTACGTATTATTTTATATGAGCTGCCGCATAAATCTTCTCGTTTTTCAGCAAAACTCATCACTGGAGAGCCACCACAGACGTCTGATACTGAGGGGGTAACCAAAGCAGGCACTACATCGCCGCATTTGAGTTTTAAATCCGTTGGTTTATTGGAGAATACAGGTGGTTGATCGTCTTTAATTTTAAAAAAGGCAGACGTGGTTGAGCTGTTCCCACATTCATCTGTAGCCGTAAAAGTTACTTTAGATTCACCGCCGCCACCGCATGTTTTTGTTAATTGAGTATAATCATTTGTCCAAATAATATTGGTTGACATATTATCAATAGCCGTTGCACCTGCATGATTGAGCAACCAATTGTTCAATTCTGTTTGGTTGCCTGCACCATCGCAGCTAACGGTCAAATCCGAAGCAGCGGTGACTGTGGGTGCACCCACGTCTATAAATCCGGCATCGAAATCACTGGATATTTGATTGCCGCCAAATATAAATTCGTCTGTTTTAGCATCCGCTGCCACATCACTGTCCACCACATCGTTGTTTTGGTCTTTAAGCGTAATCGCCAAACCCGTCAACGTAGAAGGATAAGAGAAGAGGATATAATATTTACCGGGTCTAATGCCTGTGAAGCGGTACTGACCATTATTGTCAGTGACAACTGTTTTATTGACAGGTTCTCCACTTTGGGTTGTACCTCTCAAAGTTACGGTAATGCCACCAATACCATTTTCAGTTGGCTCTTGAATACCATTTTTATTACAATCCAACCAAACAAAATCGCCAATTATGCCATTGCATGAGCCCATTTGAATGGTCAAAGGTGCAGATGTGGTTTCGCAACCGCTGCCTTGACGCGCCACTACCCTATATTGAGTGGCTACTGATAAAGCACCCGTTGTCAAACTTACACCTGTTGCACCTGATACATCCGACCAGTTTGTACCGTCTGTACTGCTTTGCCATTGGATAGTTGTTGAACTTAAACCACCTGTTATATTGGCATTCAAAGTAGCTGTTTCACCTTCACAAATAATATCCTTCACAGCGGTGACGGATACTGAGGGGTCTGCCAAAATGACTACAGTTGCCGCTGTTGAAGTAATGGGTCCGCAACCATCTACATCAGAACTGATAACGACGCGATAATATGTCGTGCCTACTGTTGTAGAAGGAGGTGTAAAAGTAGTACCTGTTGCGCCCGGCACATTATTGAAGCTCATACCATCAGTGCTTATTTGCCACTGATAAGTTATATTTCCTGTACCGCCTGAAATGGCGATGGTCATTTGTTGATTGCCGCCGACACATTCCGAAATATCGTTGGGTTGAGCCACGATAACGGCATGTTCAGAAATAATGATATTTAAAACATTTGAAGAAGGGGGAACTGAATCGACCTTAGGCGTTAATCTATATAAAACCCTTGTATCAAAATTATTAGAAATTGTATCGGTATAAAGTTTTAAGACATTGCAATTGCTAACACTTTTATTGACTAAAGATAAATCAACATTTTTTTGAACAAATTTGCTGAAATCAAAGCCGCTGACTTTCATAATATTTGAAAATTGGCGGATAAATTTCCTCAACGTATTGCCTTCCAATTTAGGATTGTCGGCAGGATCATTTTTGTAAAATGGGTAATGGGTAATGGGTAATGGGTAATAATCAGGGTCATTTTCAATCAAACAGTTTTTGAGGTTGGTATCGTCGTTGACAAACACCCCCTCAGTATATGGCTTATTCAGGGCGATTTCATTCATGAAAATGCAATTTTCAAAGATGAAACGCGCGCCTTTTTGAGTTTTCAATAGATTGTTTTTTTCCAAACCGATGCCTATGAAAGTGGTATTTTTCAATGAAAATATACCCCCGTTTCCGTAGGAATCCTTGCGGACAGTACTAAGGAAGATTTTAACGGTTTTATCGCCGTTTGCATCGTTTTGAGAAAGCGATTTCCCTTCAAACCCATCAATAATGAGTTCGTCAGAAACACGCAATTCCTCATGACCCGCTTGGATAACATGAGGCTTTTGAGCCTTTGGCAAATTAAAAATGATTTTATCGGCACCCGCATGAGCGTTCGCTCTTTGGATGGCTTGCTTGAGAGAGCCGTTGCCGTCGTGCCGTGTATTGGTCACAACGTAGGTATTCGCTTTGAGCAAGGTGGCAAAACCAATCAACAAAGGGAGTATGAAAACCGCAGTTTTCAATTGAATATTGTAGAGTTTTTTACGCATGTCAAGGTTCGATAGTGGTACATTTTATAAGGAGATTTTAGATTTTTAGATTTTAGATTTTTAGACCTTAAAATCACATTCATTTATATCCGCTTACTTAATGGCTAAGAATGTTGTACCTTTTTCACTATTGTGAATGTTCAAATAAAAGTTATAATGAGTGTTAATTTAAATTAGTGAAGAGTGAAAAGTGAAGAATGAAAAGTGAATTTCTTCACGTTCCATTTTTCACTTTTCACATTCCACTGGTCAATTGTATCAAGTATATTTGAGAAGTGAATAATGAAAAGTGAATAGCGAAAAGTGAATTTCTTCACGCTCCATTTTTCACTTTTCACTCTTCACTTTTCACTAAGAATTAGTTACAGCAGCCGTTACCAGAGCAAGTATATTTTGCACGGTAAGTTGTATTCGCGTTCAATGCAGGCGTCGTATATGTAGTACCAGTAGCAGCAGGAATATCATTCCAAGATGCACCAGTATCTGTACTATTCTGCCATTGAATCACACATGTACCTGTACCGTTAGCTGGCGTTGCATTCAAGACTACACCACCACCGATACAAATCGTAGAGGTAGAAGCAGCGATTGCAATAGTCGGTTTAGTAACAACAGTAACCGTAGCAGAAGCAGAAGTGACTGTTTGGCAACCGTTGCCTGTGTTAGCGATACGAACACGGTAGTAGTTAACACCTGGAGTAGTGCTTGGTGGGATGTAAGTAGCACTTGTTGCACCAGATACGTCTGCCCAAGTAGTACCATTGGTGCTTGATTCCCACTGGTAAGTCAATGTACCTACACCACCTGAAGCGGTTACTGTCAATGGTAAATTACCACTCACACACTCAGTAATATCAGCCGGTTGAGTTGATACGCTGATGTCAGGATTAATAGTTACAGTAGAAACCGCAGAAGTGATAGCATCGCAACCAACGGCTGCATCCGCAATTCTCACGCGGTAGTAAGTAATACCAGCCGGAGCACTTACCGGAGTGTAAGTAGCGGCGTTTGTTGCGCCTGTTGCTGCACCCCATGTAGAGTTATCAGAAGATTGCTCCCAAGTGTAAGTCAATGCACCACCTGTACCCCCTGCAGTTGCTACAGTTAATGGAGTTGTGCCGCCAATACATTCAGTAATATCAACCAAGTTAGTAGAGATAGTCAAATCTGGAGATACAACTACTGTAGATACCGAAGAAGTGATAGCATCGCAACCAACGGCTGCATCCGCAATTCTCACGCGATAGTACATTGTGCCAGCCGAAGCTGCCGAAGGCGTGTAAGTAGAAGCGTTTGTTGCGCTTGCTGCACCCGTCCATGTTGAGTTATTAGTAGATTGCTCCCAAGTATAAGTCAATGCACCACCTGTACCGCCTGTAGTTGTTACTGACAATTGTGTATTGCCACCAACGCACTCAGT
>JAYUUR010000549.1:0-7936 GCA_043754475.1 Saprospiraceae bacterium
CTCTATTTTTACAGGTGGTGGTGCTTTCACTTTCTTTTTCTCTTTCGATTTTTCTTTCACCTTTTCCTTCGATTTTTCTTTCACTTTCACACTTGGAAATTGAGAAAATATTTTGCCTTTTGCAATTTTGCTCATTGCTGATTTGATGACAGCGGGCAACCGAGAGGGCGGTTCGTCATTGGGTAGCCAAACGGTATCTTTAAATTTATCGGGCTCGTTGACTTTCAATTCACCTTTCCATGCAGCCGCACGGAAGAAGAAAATAATTTCAGTGGTGCTGTGCAATCTTTTATAAACGACATGGACGAGATGCAGCGATTTTTTACTTAAAATAATGCCTGCTTCTTCAAATGCCTCACGAATAAGCGCTTCTTTAGCATATTCTTCTCCTTCGATTTTGCCGCCGGGCAATGTAAAGCTCTCACCATTGCTCTTCGCTTGAGAAAGATACAACGTGTGTTCACGATACTCTAAAAGTAGCCGAGCTGTCAATATAGTTCTAAAACGGCGTTGAATAGGCATTAATATAAATTTGATTGCGTAAACGGTTTTGTTTGTTCTAAGTTTTAAATTTCTAAACGAATATCTTGAATTTACGATGAAAAATGAAATTTGACACTATAATTTTAAATAAGCAATCAAAAGTCGGCGAGTGAACACATTTTTTTTAAAATATGTGTTCACTCGCTTAGTTGCTCACAAACCCCGCCGCCATGCGAAGTACGCATTGAGGCACAACCAGAAAAGCATGGCTTCAAAAGATAATTCATAAAACGCTGAGAATAAGGCTTTTGTCTGAAGATTGATGTCCAGCAGTTTGAAAGTGAAATAATCGGTTAAGATAAAAAAAGCATGTACCCAAAATAGAATGAACAAGACTTTGACCATCCTTTTGAGCCAGCCGACGACCAATATTTGCCGCCTTAAACTTGATTTTTTAACAGCTAAACTTGCATTATTTTGAGCCAAAACCGTGCGAGTTAAAGGCTGTTTTTCATGCAATATAAAACGATATGAAAAATATAAATAGACAAAAAAGTGCATAATAAAAACCGCTTTTTCAAAATTACCGTAAAATGGACTGAAAAAATGTGTTTGAAATTCTGATTTGACGGTTGCGTTTTGAATAGCCACCCATGAAAGCAAAGCGAATTGAACAGTTGGCAATACGAAGTGCTTGAAATCACGGCGGGTCATTTTAAAAAGTTGTGGATACAAACGACTTTTAACATAAAAAAATAACAGCGGTCCGAAAGCAAACGACATATAAAGTGGGAGCGTAGCTAAACTTGAATGGCGTTGGGCAACGAAAGAATAATTCACAAATTTGTCTAATAAAGTTGTTGAAAAACTAATTAAAAGCAAGCTGAAAAGGATATTTTGCCAATAATTATCGCTTTTCCGAAGGAGAAAAAGAAGACCTAAAATGCCACCCGACACGATGCCACCTCCCATCAGAAACATGGTGAGCCAGCGAATAAGTTCAAAAATAATAGGTGGTACGGTCATTAATACAAGATTGAAATTGATTTTTGGACAAAACTAATGTGTTGTTTGAATTTTGTGGCGTTTTTACAAAATTTCGTACTTTCGCCGCGAAAAAAATTACACATTTACCGACATGTTGCGCCTCAGGCGCATTATCTATTACCAATTACTTATTATTCATATAAAGCCATGATAGATTATATAAAAGGTAACATTGCGTTTAAAAATCCCACTTTTGTTGTCGTTGAAACGGCTGGTGGCGTGGGTTATCGCATCAATATCAGCTTGAATACGTACGCTAAGATTGAATCTTCCGAGAAAGTGATTTTATTGACGTATTTGCAGATACGCGAAGATGCGCATGTGCTTTTCGGATTTGCAGAAGAGACTGAGCGGACGCTTTTCACGCAACTGATTTCGGTGTCAGGAGTAGGTCCTGCTACGGCTCAAATTCTTTTATCGGGCATGAGTGCGGATGAAGCGCGCGCCGCTATTTTATCAGAAAACGAAGTAGCTTTTAGCAAAGTGAAAGGAATAGGACCCAAAACAGCCAAACGCATTATTTTGGATTTGAAAGATAAAATCAAAAAAGAGGGCGGAGAAAATGTGCTAAATTTCGCTCATGCGGGCAATACGATACGCGACGAAGCGTTATCAGCATTGGTCTCATTGGGTTTTGTTAGAATGAATGTCCAAAAAGTATTGAACAAAATACTTCAAGAACAACCGACCGTAAAAACCGTAGAAGAACTAATAAAAACAGCTTTGAAACAATTATCATAAGTAATGATGAACGATAAATGTTGAATGATAAATTTTAACTATTGTTAAATAAATAACCAACTAAAATTTTTACTACAGGACAGTACGTTTAAGATGTTGTTATAAAAACCTGGTGAAAACTTGATTTTTAGACCTTATAAAAACTGTCTTTTTTGAAACCCAACGCTCCCATGCTGATTCTAAACTTGATATGAACAGAAAGATTTACTTACTCGGCTTTATCCTCATTTTGCTCGGTACTGCATCCAAAACCTTTGCTAATAACACTCCTTCCAAAGGATTATTTACGGGAGAGGATACTATACCACTACGCGACCGCTCTGGAGATTACCTGAGAGATTCGGTCACGAATCCTTTTAACCTCCGTGACCCGAGCATCATCGAAAAAAAGGTAGAATACGACCCCCTCAGTAATAGATACATTATTACTGAAAAAATTGGCGATGACTATTACCGAACCCCAATTTCCATGACTTTTGAAGAGTATTCTCGCTGGAAAGCCAAGCAGCAGGAGAGCGAGTACTTCGAGCGGCTGGCGGGTTTGAGTAAAAAACGCGGTGGTGAATCCATTGACCCCTTGTCGAAAATTGACTTTTCAGCCACTCAAAATAACAAGCTGAAAATGCTCCTCAAATCGGTGGGGACTAACGGTAAGTTGCCCGAAGTGCCAAAGGTGGACGTTAAAAAAATGGGCGACAACCTCATCGGCTTGATTTTCGGCGACCCTCCGACGGTGGATATTCGCCCACAAGGTCAGATTGATTTGACTTTGGGCGGCGATTATCGCTATTTCGGAAACCCTGTATTGCCCACGTATGCGCGGACGACAGGTGGTTTACTTTTCAATATGGATATTCAAATGAACGTAACTGGTAAAATCGGTGAAAAACTGAACCTCAATACGTCATTTAACAATAAAGCAACGTTTGATTTTGATAATATTATGAAACTCAATTATAACTCCAACGTGTGGGGCGAGGACGATATTATCAAATCCATAGAAGCAGGTAATGTAAACTTACCACTGAGGGGTACTTTGATTCAAGGCAGTCAGAACCTTTTTGGTATCAAAACGGAGTTGCAATTCGGTTATCTACGTTTAACAGCTTTGGCTGCACAGCAACGCAATCGCCGTCAGAATATATCGGTGCAAGGCGGTAGCCAATTCCAAACGTTCAATGTGCCGATTGATCAATATGATGAAAATCGGCATTATTTCCTCTCTCATTTTAATAGAAACACTTTTGAAGGGGCATTGAAATCATTGCCCTTGATAAATAGCCAATTTTCTATTACAAAAATGGAGGTTTGGGTATCCAATGAGCGCAATGAAGATAGAGAAATACGTCAAATTGTGGCTTTATCAGATTTAGGAGAAGGGGATAATTTGACCAATCCACGGGCTGTGAGTCGGACACCGGGTGCGCTTACAGATTTTACTAATACTTATACATTGCCTTTAAATAAAGCCAATAATTTGTATAATTTAATCAAAGATTCGGTTAAGACGCGTCGAATTGATCAAGCTATCAATGTTTTAGAAGGCAGTTATGGCTTGTCGCAAGGCAGGGATTTTATAAAAAGAGCTGCCAAGCGTTTGCAACCGAGTGAATATACTTTTCATCCAAAATTGGGTATTATTTCCTTGAATAATGTTGAGCGTCAGCAAGTTGTGGGTGTAGCGTTTCAATATTTTTACAATGGACAAGGACCTTTCCAAGTCGGTGAATTTGCGGAAGACGTGAATGCTTACACGGGCAGCGATAGCGTAGGTCAGGTGTTATTCGTAAAAATGTTGAAAAATACGGTGCAATTGACGAATACGCCTTTATTCGATTTGATGATGCGCAACATCTATTCCGTAGGGGCTTATGTGACGAATCCGCAGGATTTGCAGCTGGATATTATTTATCAAGATGCGAGTGCTGAAAAAGCGGAAAAACGTGCCTTGCCTGAGATTAGACAAGTGCCTTTGTTGAGGCTTCTCAATCTTGACCGCTTGAATGTGGTTGGTGACCCTCAACCAGACGGACAGTTTGACTTTATTCCTGATGTGACAATTAACACTCGAAACGGGCGCATTATGTTCCCTGTTTTAGAGCCTTTCGGTAGTTCACTCAAAGCAAGGATAGATACTATCACACATGACCCTACTATTTCTGCCAAATATACTTATCAAGAGCTTTATGACTCAACTCTTTTCCGCGCACAAGAGCGTCAGGAAAAAAATCGTTTTTTCATACGCGGGCGAGTCAAATCATCTGCGAGTAATCGGATTCAATTAAATGCTTTTGGTTTACGACCGGGTGCAGTGACGGTAACGGCAGGTGCGTTTCAATTATTAGAAGGTGTAGATTTTGCTATTGATTACGGTACTTCCGTTTTGACAGTCTTGAATCCGGCTTATGTTGCGCCGAATATTCCTATAAACGTCTCGTATGAAGACAATGCTTTCTTTGGACTACAAACCCGAACGATGTTGGGGCTTCGAGCCGATTATCAAGTAAAAAAGAATTTCAATGTAGGGGCTACCATCATGAATATGTTTGAGCAGCCTTTCACGCGCAAGGTCAATTTTGGAGATGACCCTATCAATAATAAGGTATATGGTTTAGACCTTAATTTTACGGAAGATGCTCCCTGGCTGACCAAATTAGTAGATAAATTGCCGTTTATTCAAACAAAAGAGCCTTCAAAAATCACCTTTTCAGCAGAAACGGCTTTGATGGATCCGGGTCACTCGAAAGCCATCAACGTCGGAAATGATAAAGGTGGTGCAGTATATTTAGATGATTTTGAAGGCAGCAGCAGCCCATTTTCATTGTCTAATCAACCGGCTATTTGGGCTTTAGCCAGTATTCCACAGAAGCATCCGCTTTGGCCCGAATCAACGAGGGATTCAGTTTTTTCAGGTGTGAATAGAGCTTTGTTAAATTGGTATCGAATTGATCAATCGGTTACAAGAGGTGATAACAATATTTATACTTCGCCAGTGCTACAAACAGAAGTATTTCCTAATAGAGCAAATAATCCATTTGGTGGTGGTTTAAATGATTTTACATTGCCAACATTTGACCTCACATACTACCCAAGACTGAGGGGTCCTTATAATTTTGATATTCCTGCTCCAGCATATGCATTTTCAAGAGGTTTGAATGGTGGCGGTGGATTGAATGCGCCTGAAACCCGTTGGGCGGGTATTATGCGCGGTATCACAACGCCCGATTTTGAAGCGGCGAATGTGGAATATATTGATTTTTGGATGCTTGATCCCTTGCTCGACCCTGCTACAGCCGATAATAAAGGCACGCTCATTTTGCATCTGGGCGATATTTCAGAAGATATTTTGAAAGATAGCCGTAAGTTTTATGAAAATGGTTTACCAACCACAATCAATCCTGAATTAAAAACGGACAAAAGCCGTTGGGGAAGGATTCCACGTACTGAGATTCCGTTACCCAATTCATTCTCTGCGGATGATAATGAGCGTAAGCAACAAGACATTGGTTTGGATGGTTTGAATGATGAAGGAGAGAGAAGTTCTTTTACGGATTATCTGAATAAAGTGAGAGGATTAGCAGCTTTTGAAGAAATCAATAAAGACCCCGCTAATGATAATTTTAAATATTATAATGATAAAGATTTTGCTACAGGCGCATCGACTTTAGATAAATATCAAAAATTCAACGGACCTGAGGGCAATTCTCAAAATACAGGCAATCAAGTTCAATCTTCTACCAATATACCCGATGCAGAAGATGTGAATAGAGACAACTCATTTGAAGAAAATGAAGCCTATTTTGAATATAGAATACCTATTAATCCAAGCCCTTCTGGCAAAGGGATTGATACGCGCAATCTCAATTTTTACATAGAAAGCCTTACTCCACCTTCAGGCGGGCGGACATGGCATCATTTCCGTATTCCTGTAGATAAATACGATAAAAAATACGGTGAAATCAACGATTTTAGGAGTATTCGTTTTACAAGGATGATTGTAAAAGATTTTACTGAGAGAGCCACTTTCCGTTTTGCCAAATTCGACCTTATTCGCAATCAATGGCGTCGTTACAAACCCGACCGCAATGCCGACGGCTTTAGCATAGGCAACAACAACGATGTTAATTTCATGGAGCTTAACTCCGTTAATATTGAAGAAAATAGTAAAAAATTACCCTTCAATTACGTCATACCTCCGGGCATTCTCCGTGAGAATATACCTATCGCAGCAGCAGCTAATGCTCAACAGAATGAGCAATCGTTGGGTATTACTTTGAAAGGCTTGCCATCGAAAAAAGCGCGGGCTGCCTTCAAACTATTCACAATGGATATGCGTATTTACGAACGCCTCAAAATGTTCGTCCATGCTGAAAGTACTGAGGGGGTCAATTTGAACAATAAAACATGCGTTTTTATGCGTATTGGTACGGACTTCGAGCGCAATTATTATGAAATTGAAATGCCTTTAACGATATCTGACCCTGATAAAGCAGGACCACCACCTGGTAATGCTTCACAAGGACCAATTTATGATCGCTATGCCAATGAGGTTTGGCATCCCAATAATACCTTCGATTTTCTCTTGCATGATTTAGTTCAAGCTAAAACGGAAAGGAACGTGAAAGGCGTCCCCCTTGGAGATACCTATACTTTTATCAATCCCGATAAGCCGATGACTAAAATAAAAGTTCGTGGCAATCCAGATATTGGGCAGGTCAAAGGTGTCATGGTAGGGGTTATCAACAAAGATGATATTCCTCACGATATCGAATTATGGATAAACGAGCTTCGAGCTACAGGTTTGAATGAAGCTGGCGGCGCTGCTGCTATCGCGCGCACCGATTTCAAATTAGCAGACTTCGGAAATCTCAGCGTTTCAGGCAATTATTTGGGCATCGGTTATGGGGCTATTGACCAACGCGTTCAGCAACGCAGCCGTGAGCAAGTGACGGAGTTGAACCTAACGGGTAATTTTGAATTGGGTAAATTCCTCCCTCAAACGTCGGGTATTCGCATTCCTTTCACCGCTCAATATGCTAAAAATATCCGCACTCCTGAGTATGACCCTTATGATTTGGACGTCAAATTGAAAGAAAGAGTGGCTCTTGAAACAAAACCTGAAACGCGTGATTCTATAAAATTTAATGCTCAAACAGTTCAAACCATCAAAGGATTTGGCTTCAACAACGTGCGTAAAGACCGTGTCGGAACGGATAAACCACAACCGTGGGACATTGAAAACCTAAGCGTTTCATATGGTTTTACGCAGTTAGAGCGTAGAGATCCGCTTGTATTGAGCGATGATCGCAAAGATTATAAAGGCAGTTTGGATTATACATTCTCCCGTGAGCCTTTGTATATTATGCCTTTTAAAAATTTGATTAAAAATGATACGATTCTGAGATATACCAAATTATTCTCAGAATTTAATTTCAATCCAATTCCAAACTCCTTCAGTTTCAATACCATACTCGACCGTCAGTTGAATACCACTCAGTATCGCTTCTCAGGAGAAGATGATGCGTTCAATACTTTTTATCAACGCCGTTTCAGTTGGGATAGAAATTACAATTTGCAATGGGATTTAAGCCGCGCCCTCAAATTGAATTTTGATGCTAAAAACTTTGCCATCATTGATGAATTAAATGATTTCGATGAATTAGGT
>JAYUUR010000550.1:0-7923 GCA_043754475.1 Saprospiraceae bacterium
TTTATTGACACCAATAATCCCGTATTTACAGATTTTCAAAAAGCCTATTATTCTGCTCAGCATCAGTGGGGTGCCATCAATTTGCTTTTTCGTAGAAGCATATTCTTAGCTGCAATTCCACTTGCAGAACGCTTACTAACAGAATGTAAAAAATATGAGCTAACAGATTTGTGTGTATTAATTTTGGAAAAATTAAAAGAAAACTATGCAAAACAAATTGGCGATAAAAAGAAGTATGAAGATTTTAAATTGCAATTTTGGCATTATAAAGCTGTTTGGGAAGCGGAACAAATAGCTCAAGAAGCCTTCGATGAAATTAGAATTGATTATATAAAATCTACGGCTTTCAGACCTAAAACCAGTATAAAGGCGCAGGAGAGTTTGGATAAGTTAGAACCACTAAGACAGAAGTATGATAGCTTTATGTTTATTTATAGCTTCTTCTGTGTAAAAGAAGCTGTATATTCTGCTAAACATGATTGGAAAAGGGTAATAGAGGTTTGTGATGAAACCATTGCTCTTTTTGAAGCCAAACCTTTCACCATGAAAAATTTTATGGGTACTATCAAAAATCAAAAAGTGATAGCTCTATTGATGCTCAAACGCTACGAAGCTTGCCAAATTGCGCTCAATGAAGCACTTGACTTGCAAGAGCAAGGTAATTTTAATTGGTTCAAAACGATGGAGAAAAAAGTGCTTTTGGCGTTTCATACAGCCCATTATACTGAGGGGGTAGAAACTTATAAGCAAGTATTGGAATTGAAAGAATTTAAAAATTTGCAAGGGCACAGTGCAGAAATATGGAAGCTCTTTGAAGCCAATTTTTATTTGATTGCTTCAATGGGTCTATTGGATAAGAGTAAGGACAATACCTTTGGTAAATTCAGATTGAATAAATTTCTGAATGATATTCCCAATTTCAGTCATGATAAAAAAGGGATGAATATTCCCGTTTTGGTCATGCAAATTGCCTTGATGATTGTAGAAAAAATGCACAATGCTTTGATAGACCGTATAGAAAATATTGAAAAATATGTCGTCCGTAACACACCAAAAACGGATATTGCGAACTACCGTTCCAACCAAATGATAAAAATTTTATTAGAAATACCCAAAGCAGGTTTCAGCCGCAAAATATTAGAAAAAACGACTAAAAAGCTATTAGAAGACTTGAAATCAGTGCCTTTCGACCTCCGAGAGACAGGCTACAAAATAGAAGTTTTCCCTTATGATGAGCTATGGATTAAGCTATTGCCGTGGTTTGGAGATAAAAAATTGGATATAAAAAAGAGCATTGTAAACGTAGCTACTTTATCATCTTCATAAAAGTTCCCACAAACCAATTGGAATCCGCTTTAATGAGCATATCTAAAGTAGAGTCTGCTTTAGATGAAAACATTTTGATGTCATTCACAGTCTTGGCGAGAGCTTGGGCTTCTTCGCAATCTTCTTTGACGCCGCTGATTTCGTCAAGGATTTTGAGCATAGGCTCAAGTTCTTTCTTTTTGCGGTTGATGATGATTTGGCGCACCACTTTCCACATATCTTTTTCTCCTATAAAATATTCTTTTCTATCGCCCGGGCGCAATTCTTTATATACTAAACCCCAATCCATGAGTGCGCGGATGTTCATATTCGCATTGCCGCGTGAAATTTGAAGGTCTTCCATAATTTGATCGGCACTCAATGAATGCGGTGAAATCATCAACAACGCATGTACTTGTGCCATCGTTCGATTGACACCCCATTCGCTACCTAATGCACCCCACGATTGAATAAATTTTTCTTTACCTTCTTTCCAATCCATCAAGTTGTATTTTATAAAAATTTAAGTTTTATTTGATTAAAAGTTTCAGAACTTATTGAAAGTTACAAATCTAATGCAAAAAAATGGATTTTGTTCAAATTTTAAGGCAGAAAGATTGAAAAACCTATCTATGAAGGTGTTTTTGCATTTAAAAGTGGTGATGCTCGATAGCGTTCTTCACGGTATTTATCGTAGAGGTCGTTCATCGTTTTTAATACATTTTGTAAGCCTATTTCCTTTCCCCAAGCCAATAAACCTTTTGGATAATTGACACCTTTTGTCATCGCTGTTTCAATATCGATTTCGGTAGCCAAATTCCAATAAATTGCATCATAGGCTTCATTTATGAGCATGGAGAGGATTCGATTAAACACATATTTTTTTAATTCAGCATCTATAACTATTTCATTATCATTATTTTGTTTAAAATAATCATAAAAACCACGCCCTGTTTTACGCCCTAAATAACCTGCCTCTACTAAACGCTTTTGAGTGACCGATGGCTTATATCGAGGGTCGAAATAGGTATTTGTCCAAACGCTTTCCGTCACTGCATAATTCACATCATGCCCAATTAAATCCATCAAGGCAAAAGGTCCCATTTTGAAGCCCCCCTCAGTCATAGCAGCATCAATGGCTCTAAAATCAGCTATGCCCTCGTCATAAATACGCAACGCTTCACTATAATATGGTCGGGCGATACGGTTGACGATAAACCCTGGTGTATCCTTCGCAATCACCACTGTTTTACCCCATTTTTCTATCATTTCTACTGTTTTTTCGACGATATACTGAGGGGTCTGCAAGGCAGGAATAATTTCTACCAAATGCATTATGGTGGCTGGATTAAAAAAATGAATGCCCACTACACGCTCAGGAGATTGGCAAGCACCAGCAATGGCTGTGATAGAAAGTGAGGAGGTATTGCTTGCCAAAATGCAATTTTCAGAAACATACATTTCCAATTCGTTAAAAATATTTTTTTTAATTTCCAAATCTTCTATGACAGCTTCAATAATTAAATCGCAATCGCCCAAGCCTTCTAATCGCTCAGTTATCGAAATTTTATTCGCAATATCGGCTGCTGCGATGAGAGAAATTTTGCCTTTTTCAGCTATCTTGCGAAGTCCCAAACGTACGTTTTCAAGCGCACGCTGCATCGCCACATCATTGGTATCGTATATTTTCACAACATTACCAGCCGTTGCAGCTACTTGCGCGATACCACTTCCCATAGCTCCAGCTCCAATTATTCCAATTTTTAAATTAGACATTAGACAAATAGATATTTAGATATTAGAAAACAGATATTTGATATTAGAAAACAGATATTTAGATATTAGACTGATAATCAAGACATTTGCGGTCTAATATCTAACTATCTAATATCTGATTTACCTGCAAAGGTTATGAAATTTTTCATTTTGAAATAAAAAAAAATGGCTGAACACCCTGAAAGGGAACAGCCATTTAAATTCTTAAGTTTGTTCATCAAAATTTTTATCAAAGTATATCAACCTAAGTTGTTATTTTTTGCCTCAATGCTTAATGTAGCATGAGGAACTGCCTTAAGGCGTTCTTTCGGAATCAATTTGCCAGTAGCCCTGCATACACCATACACCTTGTTGTCAATGCGCATGATGGCATTTTCAAGGTGATGAATATGCTTATTGAGCCTTGCGGCAACGGTAGCAATATACTCATTTTCTGATGAGCCAACAGCATCATCAAGCGATTTGACTTTATTATCGCCTCCAGCAGATAAATCGGTTAATTGATTAAGGTAAAATAAGTAATCTTCTCTCGCTTTAAAGATTTTTTGTTGGATAAGGGTACGAAATTCAGCTAAGTCAGCTTCGCCGTAGCGTTCTGTGGTAGCGGTGCTTGTCATGTGTGTGCTGGTTTTAGTTAAGTTTACAAGGTGTAGTTAAACTCCAGTGAATTTTGTAAAAACTTTCGTTACCGATTAAATATTTTGCAAAATTTCTGCCGCAAAGGTATTAATTTTTTCAAACTTCCAAATATTCACACAATATTTTTTTTAAATACTTAATGTTAACAGCATTATTCATACCCTAAAAGCGATAGTTAGGGAAGGCTAAACTATTTAACTTCTGACCTTAAAAACTCATTGTATTTTGAGAGTATTCAATTAAAATAAGGGAACAATAAGGTCACGCGCAAAATATTTGTGCCAAAAAAAGACTGATAATCAATGAGTTATGTCAATTTAAGAAAAATATTTTTCAAGAATGCTTGTTTATTCTAAGATGAAAGAATATCTTTGCACCGCTTTTTAAAAATGCCCTTTAGCCCCCTAACCCCCAAAGGGGGAAATCTAATTTTTTTTTGATTTTATTTGAGTAAAAAATTTAATAAATAATTGAAATGCACAAGTTAAGTTATAGAACCGTATCGGTTAGAAAAGAAGATGTGCAGCGTAAATGGTACGTTATTGATGCCGAAGGCGAAACCGTCGGCAGAATGAGCACCCAAATCGCTACAATACTGAGGGGTAAGAACAAGCCCTCTTTTACACCGCACACTGACACAGGCGATTACATCATCGTCATCAATGCTGATAAAGTCCGCTTCACAGGCGATAAGATGAATCAGAAAGTATATTTGACTTACTCGCTGCATCCGGGCGGTCAAAAAAGTGTTTTTGCAAAAGACTTAATGGTTAAGAAACCTATCAAAATCGTTGAAGAAGCGGTGAAGGGTATGTTGCCAAAAACCAAATTGGGTCGCGCCATGTTCAAAAAGCTTTTCGTTTATGCTGGCGCAGAGCATCCACACACGGCTCAAAAGCCGGAAGTGTTAAGTAAATAATTATTTCTAAAAAAAATCTGAACCTATTCATACAATGGAACAAATTATTGCCGTAGGTAGAAGGAAAGCCGCTATTGCTCGTATTTTTTTAAGAAAAGGCGAAGGTAAAGTAACGGTGAACGGTAAAGATTACCGTGAGTATTTCCCTCAAATGCACATCAACCCCTCAGTAGTAGCACCGCTACAAACTGTAGAAGTGGATGCTGCTTATGATGTATTAGTGAATGTATCAGGTGGCGGATTCAAAGGTCAAGCTGAAGCTGTACGGATGGGTATTGCCCGTGCGTTGGTGAAACTGAACGAAGAGTTCCGTAAACCACTCAAAGTTCACAAGTTCTTAACTCGTGATCCACGTGCCGTTGAACGTAAGAAATACGGTCGCCCTAAAGCGCGTAAACGCTTCCAGTTCTCAAAACGTTAATCGCGTTGGAGATTGGATTTTTTACATTTTCTTAAAAAATAATTTGTCATTCCTAATTCTAAATTGATAATGGAAAAGCCATCATATAAAGAAATGCTTGATGCCGGCGTACACTTCGGTCACTTGAAACGCAAGTGGAATCCTAAGATGCAGCCGTACATTTTTGCAGAGCATAAAGGTATTCACCTTATAGATTTGAACCGTACGGGCGAAAGCCTTGACCGCGCAGCAAATGCTATGCGTCAAATCGCTAAAAGCGGTCGTAAAATTATGTTTGTCGCTACCAAAAAACAAGCTCGTGACATCGTCATGAAAGCTGCTTTGAGCGTCGGTATGCCTTTCGCTACTGAGCGTTGGTTGGGCGGCATGATGACTAACTTCACAACGGTTCGGAAATCAGTGAAAAAAATGCAAAACATTGATTCACTTTTGAACGACCCTAATGCTACAGGTATTACTAAAAAAGAACGCTTAATGATGACGCGCGAGCGCAACAAAATTGAGAAAGTTTTGGGTGGTGTTGCTAACTTAAATCGCCTACCGGCTGCTGTATTTCTTATTGATATAGGACATGAGCATTTGGCTTTGGCTGAATCAAAACGCTTAGGTTTAAGGACTTTCGCTATGGTGGATACTAATTGCGACCCTAACTTAGTTGATTTCCCTATTCCTGCGAATGACGACGCTTCAAAATCAATTTCTTTGATTACCAATTATTTGGTTGAAGCTATCCGTCAAGGTTTGGAAGAGCGTAATAAAACTAAAGAAGCGGTAAGTGAAAACTAATTTTTAGATTATCTACCCCCTCAGTATTTGCCGTTTATGTATAATTTTTTAATTCCATAATTTTTAATTGAATTCTAATGGCTGCTACTATTGAAGATATAAAAAAACTCCGCGACATGACAGGCGCGGGTATGGGCGATTGTAAAAAAGCCCTTGAAAATTCTGACGGCGACATTGAAGGTGCCATTGATTTCCTTCGTAAGCTCGGTCAAAAATTGTCTGTAAAACGGGAAGATCGTGAAGCTAAAGAAGGTGTTTGCTTGGCTTTGACTTCTGCTAATCGCAACATTGGCGTAGTAATTCGCTTGTCTTGCGAAACGGATTTCGTTGCTAAAAATGATAGATTTGTAGAGTTGGCTCAATCTTTTGCTGCCATCGCTCTTGAAAATTTACCTGAAACAACTGCTGATCTTTTGGCACTCAAAACAGATGAAAATATCACGATTGAAGATAAAATCAAAGAGCAAATCGGTATCATCGGTGAAAAATTGGAAATAATTGACTACGGCTACATCAAAACTGAAGCTGGTGAAGGTCAAGTGATTCCTTACGTTCACATGGGCAACCGGGCTGCTGTAATCATTGCCTTGAATCAAGAAGGTCCTGATAAAGTGGATGCTGGTAAAAACGTGGCTATGCAAGTAGCTGCCATGAAACCCGTAGCTGTTAATAAAGACAGTGTGGACGCATCAACTCTTGAGCGCGAACTTGAAATTGGTCGTGAACAAGCTCGTGTAGAAGGCAAACCGGAAGAAATGATTGAAAAAATTGCTCAAGGCAAATTGAATCGTTTCTACAAAGACTCTGTTCTACTCAATCAAGATTATGTGAAAGACGGTAGCAAAACCGTATCAGCATATCTTGATAGCGTGAGCAAAGGCTTGACTGTTACGGCTTTCAAGCATGTTAAATTAGGATAAATTTTATTGTCATATAAAAAGCGAGTTTCGTCAGAAATTCGCTTTTTTTTTACCTTTGCATCATTATTTAGATTTTAGAAAAATAGATATTAGACATTAGACATTAGACATTAGACATTAGATATTAGACCGTTTTTAAATTGAAACTCGACTATGACTCAATTAAAATATAATAGAATCGTCCTCAAACTGAGTGGCGAATCGCTTATGGGTGACCAAAAGTTTGGTATCACGGCTGTCATGCTTCATCATTATGCTACGCAGGTGAAAGAAATAGTGGACATGGGTGTTGAGGTAGCTATTGTAATTGGTGGCGGCAACATTTATCGCGGTATCCAAGCAGAGAAGTCAGGCATTGAGCGCGTTCAAGGGGATTATATGGGCATGATGGCAACCGTTATCAATGGTATGGCATTACAAAGTGCTTTAGAAAGTGTTGGATTATATACCCGTCTTGTTTCAGCTATTGAAATGAAAGCGATTGCCGAGCCTTATATTCGCCGTCGAGCGATACGCCATTTAGAAAAACGGCGTGTTGTCATTTTTTCAGGTGGTACAGGCAGCCCGTTTTTTACAACTGATTCAGCCGCCGCTTTGAGAGCGAGTGAAATAAATGCGGATGTGATATTGAAAGGAACACGTGTAGATGGCATATATTCCGCCGATCCTGAAAAAGACCCTACCGCTAAAAAGTTTGATACTCTTTCTTTCGCCAAAGTTATTTCTCTCGGCTTGAGCGTCATGGATATGACAGCCTTCACGATTTGCCAAGAGAACAATGTGCCTATCATCGTTTTCGATATCAACGATCATGGCAATCTTTCTAAAATAGTAAAAGGTGAGAATATTGGAACGCTGGTAGAAGGGTAGCCCCCCTGCCCCCAAAGGGGAATACATTTCGATAAATTGAAAAATAAGGGATAAGTGATTGAAATTCAATAATTTATGCAATAAAAAAAATCCAAATGGACATTGAGCCTTTTGGATTTTTTTTGTTTATACCCCTCAGTAAAACCTAATTTACTGAGGGGTATTTTATTTTAAAGCATTCAATTTCTACCTTGACTTTGTTAAATTAGGATAAAATTGAATATTGCTAATTTATGATGAATTTATTTTATATTTAGATTGAGTTGCTTTAGCCCTTTTAAATAAAG
>JAYUUR010000551.1:0-2682 GCA_043754475.1 Saprospiraceae bacterium
AAGCCTTCAAAAAAGACAATAACATCTCAAAACAGCAATTAGACGCTGTTTTTCAACTCATTATTTAAACATTGAAAAATCTTCGGAGTTTTCAGTAATATAATATTAACTTTGTATCGGAATTCCAGGTTGCCGCTGAATGTCGAGAGGCATTTATGTTTCCGGGTAAAGTTAGAAATAACAAGGTCGTGAGTGTTAACCACTTGCGACCTCTTTTTTTTTAAATCTAACAAAGTTAATTTATTGTTGATTTTTACAAAAAATAAAAAGGGTAATCTTCAATTATGAAAATCACCCTCTTATTTATCCCTTCGGGCGTATTTTTATCAAAATAAACATTTTATTTCAATGAATCCACCACCGTTTTAATACGGCGAATCGCCTCACGCAATTGCGCTTCAGACGCTGCATAACTCAAGCGGAAACAATTCGGTTCGCCAAAAGCAGAGCCGCTGACTAAGCCGACATAGACATTTATCATCACATAATCGCAGAAATCATCGGCGTTTTTAATGACCGTTGTGCCATCCGATTTGCCGAAATAGGCACTAATATCAGGGAAAACGTAGAATGCGCCTTCGGGAGTCGGCACTTTAAAGCCTTCGATTTCGCTCAATAAACCGATAACGAGGTCGCGGCGGCGAAGGAACTCATCGCGCATTTCGTAAGTCGGTTCAAGGCTTGAATTGAGAGCAACAACCGCCGCTTTTTGGCTGAATGAATTTGCACCACTGGTGCATTGACCTTGAATGGTATTGCAAGCGTCTGTAATCCATTTTGGTGCGCCGATATAGCCCAAACGCCAGCCAGTCATAGCAAAACCTTTGGCAAAACCATTGACCGTAATCGTGCGATCTTTGACAATATCGAAAGAGCCGATGCTCGTATGACCCGCCGTTGTATAGTTGATATATTCGTAGATTTCGTCCGAAACAATGTAAATATCCTCATGTTGAGCAATCACCTCAGCAATTTCACGCAATTCTGATTTAGTAAAAACTGCTCCCGTTGGGTTGCAAGGTGAACTGAAAAGCACCATTTTAGTGCGGTCAGTAATGGCTTCCGATACTTGTTCAGCCGTCACTTTATAGTCCTGCTCGACGCCTGCGGATACATAAATTGGCGTTGCACCCGTCATTTTAATAATTTCGGCATAACTCACCCAATACGGAGCGAAAATAATACACTCATCGCCTTCCTCAAGCAGTGAAAACGCCACGTTATAGATGCTTTGTTTTGCACCGTTCGAGACTGAAATTTGATTCGGCGCATAATCCAAATTATTATCGCGCTTGAATTTTTTAGAAATCGCATCCAACAAATCGGGGATACCCGCCACCGGCGTATATTTCGTGAACCCCTCAGTCAATGCCTTGATAGCAGCCAATTTGATATGCTCGGGCGTATCAAAATCGGGCTCGCCGAGGCTGAGACTGATCACGTCATGACCTTGTGCTTTGAGGTTGCGCGCCATTTGAGCCATTTTGAGCGTTTCACTCTCCGACATATTACGCACCATCGAACTTAAACGGGACTTTGTTTCAACTGACATGTTCTTAATTTTTTTCTTGTTAAAATAGTAAAATAATGTTCAACTTTTTAATTGGTATAAAAAAGTCCGCAAAAATAAGTCAATTTTTGAATTTCATTTCATAAAACAGCACCCCCTCAGTATTTTTAGTGAAAAATTAATAATGAAAAGTGAAAAGTTGCTATGTGTACGCACTATTCACTATCACTATTTAATATTCACCATTTGCAAATTTCTACGTTTAATATAAATGCCCTACAATTTATGATGGAACAAATTGAAATTATTGTTTAACAAATTAAAATTTATCGAAATGAAAAAAATTACGTTTCTTTTATTCATGCCTTGTGCTGTTGCATTGACTCTGGCTTTTACGCTGCAAACCAGTAGAAATACTATTCAGCAATCACCTAATCACTCAATCACTCAATCGCCTACCCAAGAATTACCCATCACCCATTACTCATTACCAATGGGTTACAAAGTGGGCGATAAAGCGGAAGATTTCAAATTGCCAGGGGTTGATGGATTGCAATATTCTCTATCCACTTTCAAGGAAGTGGAAGGCTATGTTATTATTTTTACGTGCAATACTTGCCCGGTTGCTAAAAAATATGAGCAGCGGATTATGGCTTTGCAAAATGGTTATTTCCGAGTTGGCTTTCCAGTCATCGCTATTAACTCCAATAACCCTTTAGCAGTGCCAGGGGATAGCATGGACGAAATGAAAAAAAGGTCGAAGGAGAAGAAATACCCTTTCGTTTATCTGTCTGATGCAGATGCCAAAGTATGCAATCAATTCGGTGCCTCGAATACACCGCATGTGTATTTGCTTGATAAAAACTATGTCGTCAAGTACATCGGCGCTATTGATGACAATGCTGACGATGCTGCTGCTGTCAAAAATAGATACCTTGAAAATGCGATTATGGCTTTAAAAGCAGGTAAAGATCCTGAGCCGAGTATGACTAAAGCTCTTGGGTGCAGTATCAAAAAGAGAGGCATGGAGCCATGATTTTAACTGCAGTCGTTTTTTTACACAATAGGTCACATAATTTTTGTCATTCGCCTAAAACGCAACAACCTTGATTCACTCCACAACAATGCCTCTCATTCTCCATAAAGGAATGATAGTGCAGCAAAAAAGGCAT
>JAYUUR010000552.1:0-7921 GCA_043754475.1 Saprospiraceae bacterium
CGAAATAACCTTGCGAGGGTTTTGAACCCTCGCAAGGTTGTATTAAAAAACAGAATATAATTTGGGCAAAAAAACTTGAAAAACTTATTACACAACCCCAGTTAGTCAAAAAAGATGTGAGAAATGGGCAGAGTTCAAAACTTGCTGCATGTTGTGTCGAAATATAATATCGCGTTAAAATACGATTTACTTCTTAGTCGCCTTATAAAGCGGCTTGCCTGCATCTCTCAAATCTACTTCAAAAGTCCAAGTACCCGCAGTGACGCCGAAGTTTTTACCACCTGCCGATAAGCTACCGCTTGCTGCTATCGGATCGGGTTCAGTGCTGCCTGTGGAACCATAATTGACTGCCCAATCGTCGTTTAGGCGGAATTTGACTTGACCTGCTTTCAAAACAACGTCTTTCAAAACCCATTTATCTGTACTCAAATCATAGGTGAATTTCTGATCGGGTCCGTTCCAACCGTTGACTGTAGCATCGCCAACGATTCCCAGCGGCACGTAAGCTTTGAAAGTATATTTCAATTTTTTCAAATCAAGCGTCACTAAATAAGTGCCTTTTTTAACGCCGAAGTTTTTACCACCGGCTAACAAACCGCCTGTCGCAGCAATTGGATCAGGTTCTACACTGCCCGTTGAACCATAATTGACTGCCCAATCATTGTTTTGGCGGAATTTAATTTGACCATCATTGAGTGTCAGGACACCGCGCCAAAGGTCAACAGTGGCATCATACATCAAAGGCATATCAGGTCCGTTCCAACCATTCGTAGTCGCATCGCCAACCACACCCAATGAATAGGCTTCTACTTTGTATTTCAAACCGGTGGTATCAACCGTTATTCTATACATGCCTTTTTTGACACCTATATTTTTACCATTGGCAGCAAGTGTACCAGCGGCGGCAGGGTCAGGCTCAACAGAACCAGAAGAGCCTAAATTAACACCCCAATCATTGTATCTACGGAATTTAATTTGACCATCATTGAGTGTCACATACGCCACAAGTGTATTGGCAACGCCCGATTCATACATCGGCATATCGGGACCATTCCAACCATTCGGCGTAGCATCGCCTACAACACCCCAAGGCGAAGTCAAATCTTTTTTTTCGGAATAAGATGTGGCTTTCAAAGCACTAATAGTAGAAGTCAATGTTGTGGAGCTGCCTACCAACGACTGAACTTTAATATCCAAATCGCCCGCTGCACCGGGCACAACGCCCATACCCAACAAAATGCCATTTAATTCAGCTACTTTGAATACTTTTTTCAATTCTGAACCCACTGAAATAACAGCAGCCTTCGAAAAATCACCCCCTTTTTTATCCACCAAAACGGAATAAGAAGGCGCAGCTTGAAAACCAAAATCAGGCGTTGTCCAAGACACGGTAAGAACATCTAAATTAGCATTGTCTTTTAATAAAACAACATTACTGGCTGAAACAGTGGCAACTAATTTAGCATTTGGATTAATGACAACTATATCTTCTACTTTTTTACATCCCCAAGCCAGCCCGAAGACCAAGCCTAAAAGGAATATTTTATTGAAATTTTTCATTTTTATATCAATTTTGAAATGATTTTTAATTATTAATACCCTGTATTTTGTTTCAAATTAGGATTAGCAATAACATCAGATGCTGGAATTGGGAACACATTGAGGTTGTCCGATACGGAAGTTCCTGCTTTTGTACCACCTTTCCATTGCCAAATATAAGCGCTTGTTGTGAATTTTTTGAAACGAATCAAGTCTGTCCGACGGTGATTTTCCCAATACAATTCACGACCACGCTCGTTCAAAATATCATCTAAAGTGATGGTTGTCAAAGCGGCGCGGGTTGTTTTGTAAGCGCGTTGACGCAACGCATTGACATAAGTGAGTGCCTGTGCTTGTGTGCCACCTGTGCCACCCCTCAGTACAGCCTCTGCATACATCAAATATGCATCAGCCAAACGAAACATAGGGAAATCAGTGTCAATATGAATCCCTTCTGGGTCGCTACCTGCTTTACCAGCGGCATCTACATTTTTGAATTTTGCAATGGCATATCCTTGTTTGAATTCGCCTAAATCGTCAATCTCAAGGTCTTGACCATCGGTATGAAACAGCGCACGGGTCTCGTTTGAATCAATTTTTGAAGCAGAATTATTGAATAAGCCGACAAACTCTTTGGTTGTTCGTAAACCAGCCCAGCCGCCGCCGATACCAAAATCAGATGCCTTCATAGTGCCGCCCACGGGTGCATGAACCAAAAATGTCATACCGCCCCAAGTTTTAGTGCGTGTACCATCGAAACGGAGAGCGAAAATGATTTCTTTAGAGGCATCATTGCCAATTTTGAATAGATTATCATATTTAGCGTCAAGCGTATAACCTGCTGCAATGATTTTGTTGCAATAAGTTAAACAGTCAGTCGCTTTGCTTGCACCTATATAAACCTCAGCATTTAAATAGAGTTTTGCCAAAAGCATCCAAACAGATGCTTTGTCCATCCGACCAAACTCATTGGCTCTTGGTTCGGGCAAAAGGGATTCTATTTCTTTTAATTCTGATTCAATATAAGTAAAAAGAGCCACTCTACTGGTTTGCTGTGGATAAAAAACGCCTAAAGGGTCTTTTTCAGTTGCAAAAGGCGTATTGCCAAACAAATCCATGCCATGCCAATAGCTCAACGCCCGTAAAAAACGGACTTCTGCACGATATGTCTTTATGTTGTTGTCGCCACTCATACCACGTTCCGACAATTTGGCATCCGTTGTTTCACGAATAAAATCGTTGCACAAAGTGATTTGGTAGAACACGCGGTAGTACATACCTTTGATGAATTCATTAGAAGCCGTCCACTTCATATTGTGCAAGTCTTTGATGCTGCCATCATTCCAACCGATAACAGCTTCGTCCGTCGTCAACTCTTGCATGTAATAATACATCCGCAAATAAGAAGAAAAACCTTCATCAAAGTTTTTGATATCAGGGCTACCATCAGGTCCTTTTTGACCTGTTACAGCTAAACCGGCATATATTTTAGCCAAAGCTTCTCGCACATTGTTTGAATTGCTATAGACTTGATTAGTGGATATGTCATAAGGCGGATTTCTATCAAGGTCTTTAACACATGATTCAAAGACAGTCATAGCCGTTATGAATGCTAAAAATGCTAATCTTTTATTATTTTTCATGTCGCTTAGTTTTTAAAAATTAACATTGACACCCAACGAATAAGTCCGTGGACGCAAATAAATATTGTTATCAATACCGTTAGCAATTTCTGGATCAACGCCATCGTATTCTGTAACTGTCAAAACATTCTGAACTACAGCATTTAACTGAACATTGAATTTTGTTTTCAGCAATGAAGTCAAATTATATCCCAACGTCAGGTTATCCATTTTCAAAAATGACGCATTTTGAATATAATAATCAGAGAAGTATTGAGCATTCGTAAAGCCTGTTTCTAAGACGTTTCGGGCAGGATTGTACAAATAAGCTAAAGAGTTTGAACCATAAGTACCGCTTGAATTGCGGTTGCTGTACATATAGTTGCCGATGCTACCCCTCAGTACAAAGCCAAAACTGAAGTTATCGTAAGTCAAATTTGATGTAAAACCAAGTGTATAATTGGCATCCGGCTTTTGATACAAATATTTATCATCAAATGTTATTTTACCATCTGCGTTTCTATCAACATATACGCCTTCTACGGGCTTTCCATTCTCTGCATAGACTTGCTTATAAACAAAGAAAGATGACTTAGGCGAACCCACTTGATGCAATTGTATTTGATTATTAACGCCACCTGATATACCACCCGTTTCAATGCCTATATAAGTTGGATCATCTGTCAATGTCAATTTTGTAATTTTGTTTAGGTTATATGCCAATATAAAATTGGCGTCCCAATTCAATTTACCTTTTTTGATAAGTGTTGTGTTCAATGTCAACTCAATACCTCTGTTTTCAAGTGTTCCAACATTACTTTTGATGACATTTGTAAAGTTAGCCAAAGCTGGAACATTCACATCGTTGAAAAGATTTGACGTTTCGCGATAGTAATAATCAATAGCACCTGAAATACGTTCGTTTTTAGTCGCAAAGTCTAAACCTAAATTATAAGTCGCTGTTTTCTGCCAAGTGATTTGTTCATTAAAACCATTTGGGCGCAATGTTGACACATAAGTTGTACCAAATGGATACTGAACTGTATTGCCCCCTAAAGTATAGCCTTTACTGCCTTCATAATCACCAATACCGTCTTGTTGCCCTGTAATGCCATAGCCCAAACGCAATTTTAAGTCAGAAAATAAACCTTTACCGATACCATCTTCCATCATCCGCCAAGCGAAAGCGGCAGCAGGGTAAGTAATCCATTTGTAACCTGGAGCTAATTTTGAAGAACCGTCTCGCCGAACGGTCAAGGTTAATAAATAGCGATCTTTAAGTCCAAAATTGGCTCTACCAAAAAACGATACCAATGTAGATTGGCTTTTTGGTGTCACAAAAGGAGGAATGGTGTCACCTTGACGCGTACCAATCAAATTATAGAAATTATTGACGCCCTCGAAGTAGAAATCTTGATAGCCATAACCTGCCATAACGTCAGCACGGAAACCATTGACTTCTTTTGTATAATTCAAATACGATTCAAAGGTTTTTGCAGTTCTTGACTGCGTATAAGTATTGTCCGTACCGCCTGCACTATTTAAACGAAATCCAGAAGCTGCTGTACTGTCTTTTTTCGTATAACCATCCGTATTCGCTTGGTCAATCGCAATATTGAAATTAGCCCTTAAATCAGGAAAGAAATGAAACTTGTAGTCAATAATTGCATTGGCAATGTGGCGATTCACATTTGAAACATCTTGACGTGAATTCAATAAACCCAATGGGTTTTTCCCAGCCAAAGTGTTTGGAATACCACCTTCCAACCATTCTGTATAGCCTTGAAAAGCATCTTTACTGCTGTAAGGTGCTTGTGTTGGGTCAAATGAAACAGCCGACCCAATTGCTCCTTCGTCCGCAAATTTACTTTTTGCAAATGAGCCTTTGTAGCTAAAATCCACTTTCAAATGATCATCTAAAAGCCGTGGATTGACATTCAAACTCACTGATTTTCTATCCATATTTGAATTCAAAAGAATACCATTTTGATTCAAATAACCGACGTTTAAACGATAAGGGAGGGTTTTCGCAACAGTGCCTGAAAAGCTTAAATTTTCGTCGTTACTAAACGCATTGCGGTAAATGAGCTTCTGCCAGTCCGTATTTTCTTTACCTAAAAGACCTTTTTGAGTCGAGTTGCCCACTTTATTCACCAATGTCCTAAATTCATCACCCGTCAGTACAGGAACAAATTTAACAGGTGTTGCCAATGACAAAACTGAGCTGAAATTAATATGAAAAGCATCGCCTTTTTTACCTTTTTTAGTCGTCACCATGATAACACCGTTGGAGGCGCGTGAACCGTAGATAGCCGCCGCAGATGCATCTTTCAAAACAGTAATGCTCTCAATATCATTGGGGTTGATAAGGCTCAAACCGTTAGAGATACCGCCGATACCAGCATTCGACAATGGCACACCGTCCACGACAATAAGTGGATCGTCTGCCGATAAGGATGAACCGCCTCGTATGCGAATGCGACTACCTGAGCCTGGTGCACCGCTACCGGGTGTAATCGCTACACCCGCAATTTTACCCGCTATCAATTGCTCCGGTGATACGATGTTACCTCTCTGAAAATTCCTTTCAGAAACCGTAGCAATAGAACCCGTTAAATCTTTTTTCTTTTGAGAGCCATAGCCGATAACCACCACCTCATTTAAAGTAGCACCTTCTGCCATCGTAATATCAATCGAAGAGCGATTACCAACAATAACTTCTTGAGTGACAAAACCGACAAATGAGAATTGTAATACAGCATTTTCATCGGGAACACTGATAGAGTATTTACCATCCAAATCAGTAATAGTGCCTTGTGTAGTACCTTTCAATACAATACTCACACTCGGTACCCCCTCAGTATCTGAGCTTGTGGTAACCTTGCCTGTCACTGTTTTTTGAGCCGAAAGACTTAATTGGGATAGTAGGAAAAAGACCAGCAGGTAAAGGCATTTAGATGGCGGTTTATTGGCTACATCCAAAAGCCCTTTCTGCCTTTTTAAGGAAGAAAAGTTTTTTTTCATCATTCTCGTTGTTTTAATTTTAGAAGTAAAGTTTAATTCATACCAATTGAATACTCAATTATGGATTAAGTTTGGCTAAGATAGCGGTATAACTATACTGTAAAAGAGTTTATTTTGCATTGGTTTTCAATAAGTCAGTTTTCATACAACAAAAATAATAAAATCATGACTAAAATGCCTTTAAATATTCAGCAACTTTTGGACACCCCGTATGAATTGTCCATTGAACAAATTAATGCTTACCGCACCAACGGTTTTGTCAAATTGAAAAACGTATTGCCGCTGGAGGTGGTGGATTATATGCGCAAAACCATCAGCGTGGAAGTACAGCGATTGAATACGCAGCATGTGCCGATGGAACAACGCGATACATACAGCAAAGCCTTCTTGCAAATCATGAATATCTGGACGCAATCCGAATCGGTTAAAGACATTGTTTTTAGCAAGCGATTAGCTAAAATTGCCACTGATTTGATGGGCGTTGAAGGCGTGCGCATGTATCATGATCAAGCTTTGTACAAAGAAGCAGGCGGCGGCTTCACGCCCTGGCATGCCGATCAATATTATTGGCCCCTCAATAATGATAACACCGTGACGGTTTGGATGCCCTTGCAAAAAACGCCTTTGGAAATGGGTCCCTTAGAGTTCAGTGCTAAAAGTTTTATGCTGCAAGATGGCAGAACGCTCAAAATCAGTGATGATAGTGAAAATATTATTGAAAAAAAATTGCGCTTGAGTGATTTTGAGCAAGTGATTGAGCCGTTCGATTTGGGTGAAGTAAGCTTCCATTCGGGTTGGGTATTTCATCGGGCGGGCGCGAACAAAACTGATAAAATGCGAGAAGTCATGACCGTCATTTATATGGATAAGAATATGCGCCTAAAGCAACCGAGCAACGACAATCAGCAAGCGGATTGGGATACTTGGTGCCCCAATGCGGTGGTTGGAGAAGTGATTGACACGCCGATAAATCCTGTTTTGTATGAATCCGATTTTATTTTATTTATTTCATAAAACATTAATTTTCAATAATTTATGTTCAATATTTTAACATAATTCTGATTATTTCAGTTCAATACAGGGTTGTGTAATAAGTATTCTGACTAAGTTAGTCCAAAATTTTATTTGTTTTTTTGTCAAATAACTTGCAGCAAGTTGAGCTAAATTCAAAATTTTATTTGGCTTCAAAATTTCAATTATTATATTTTTGACTTACTACACAACCCCACGCATCTAAAAGAGCCAGTACATAACTACCAATCCTGATTCTAATTAAAAAGCATGTTTAAGGATTTGCCAGCAGCATTTACCCAATCCTTCAACATCTTTCTCATCCTACGAATCCTAATTTAAGTTATAAAACCCTATTTCAAATCAAAAAGCCCATAAAATACCTCTGTTTGCCATTAAAAATACCTTTAATAGGTTAGAAAGTGGCATTTTATACCTAAAAAGTGGTAGAATATTTGATACCCTTGAAAGGTTAGTACCCTTGAAATTATATTTCTGTATGTGTGAAAGGGAGAAAATTCTTAACAAAACAGCTATTAGGAAAATATTGAAACATTCACCATCTGGCAACTTAGAAAAGCATACGATAATATAAAAAGTTTTGAAAAGTATAAAACATTGAATTTCAATTAATTGCAATAAATGCATACAGATATTATTTTATGTGAAATTTTTGACAATTTTTAACAAAACCAAATCTAAAATAAATATACAATTCTCTTTAA
>JAYUUR010000553.1:0-7913 GCA_043754475.1 Saprospiraceae bacterium
TTTTCTTCAAAGATTCCCGATATTATCATCAAAAGATACCCAATCTAACAGAAAAACAATTAAGCCGAAAACACGCTTTTATTATTGCTTCGTTCCTTATATCCAATGCTTTTATTCTATTTTACAAAACTAAATTATGAACAAAAAGAAAACGCTTAAAGAAGATGCCCTCCATTACCATGCTAAAGGTCGCCCAGGGAAAATTGAGGTGATACCTTCTAAAGAGACTGCCACGCAACGTGATTTAACTTTAGCATACTCTCCGGGGGTGGCTGAACCTTGTTTGGCTATTGCTGAAAATCCTGAAGATGTCTATAAATATACGGCAAAAGGCAATTTAGTAGCAGTTATTTCAAACGGAACGGCTGTGTTGGGTCTGGGAGATATTGGCGCATTGGCAAGCAAACCTGTGATGGAAGGCAAAGGGCTTTTATTTAAAATTTATGCTGATATTGATGTTTTTGATATAGAATTGGACACTAAAAACGTAGAAGAATTTATCAGAACCGTTAAAATTCTTGAACCTACTTTTGGCGGTATCAACTTAGAAGATATTTCAGCACCCGATTGTTTTGAAATAGAGGAACGTTTGAAGGCAGAAATGAATATACCCGTCATGCACGATGATCAACATGGAACAGCCATTATCAGTGCAGCGGCTTTGCTCAATGCCATTGAAATAGTCGGTAAAGATATTTCAACGGTCAAAATTATTGTCAATGGAGCAGGGGCTTCGGCTATTTCCTGCTCAAAATTATATCACAGCTTAGGGGCTCAAAAAAAGAATATTTTTATGTTCGATTCAAAAGGCTTGATTCATCCAAGCCGCACCAATTTGGATGGTAAAAAGCAGGAATTTGCCAACGATAATGCTCCTGCTGATACCTCATTAACCGATGCTTTAGTGGGTGCAGATGTGTTTATTGGCTTATCAAAAGGCAATGTTTTGACGGGTGAAATGATTAAGCCCATGGCAAAAGACTGTATTGTTTTCGCTATGGCAAATCCAACGCCTGAGATTCCATATGAAGATGCTTTGGCTGCCAGAGAGGATATAATATTTGCTACGGGCAGAAGCGATTATCCGAATCAAGTGAATAATGTACTCGGTTTCCCTTATATTTTCAGAGGAGCTTTGGATGTTCGCTCGAAAGTTATCAATGAAGAAATGAAATTAGCCGCCGTTCGAGCTTTAGCTGATTTGGCTAAAAAACCGGTGCCCGATATGGTCAATATGGCTTATGGCATCGACAATTTATCTTTCGGAAAACAGTATATTATTCCCAAGCCAGTTGACCCACGTTTGCTCACAACGGTCGCACCTGCGGTGGCTCGGGCAGCTATGGAAACTGGCGTTGCCAAATTTCCGATACAAGACTGGGATGCTTACGAAACGCAATTATCCAAGCGTTTGGGCTTAGATAACAGCCTTACTAAAGCTATAATTAATAAAGCCAAACAAAACCCTAAACGGGTGGTATTAGCCGATGCCGAAAATTTAGCCGTTTTGAAAGCTGCTCAACAAGTACGGGATGAAAAAATCGCTGAGCCTATTTTATTAGGTAATATTCAAAAAATTAAGCAATTAATCCACGAAAACCACTTGGATTTATCCCATATTGAAATCATAGACCCTTCCAAAGCCGTTGAAAATGAGGACAAAGAACGGTTAGAAAAATATGGAGATTTGCTCTTTGAAAAACGTCAACGCAAAGGGTTCAACAAAATTGAAGCGCATCAAATGATTCACCGCAGAACATACTTTGGTTCAATGATGGTGGATGCCGGCGATGCGGATGCGATGGTCGGCGGCATGACCCGCAATTATCCCGATACGATTAGACCAGCTTTGCAAGTCGTAGGTCGTCAAGAAGGGGTGAAAAAAGTGGCGGGTATGTATATATTAATAAGTCGTTTTGGTCCTCTATTCTTAGCAGATACGACCGTTAATTTCAATCCAACAGCAGAGGATATTGTTGAGATTGCTGAATTAGTAGCTAAACAAGTTGAAAAATTTAATATTAAACCCCGCATTGCTTTGTTGACTTATTCCAATTTTGGGAGTGCCGATGGTGATGATGCTATTAAAATGCGCGAAGCCCTCCAAATTTTGAAAGATAAACATCCAACCATGATTGTGGATGGTGAAATGCAAGCACATTTACCTTTTGATATTGAATTATTGAAAGAGCATTACCCTTTCAGCGATTTGGTAGAAGGCGGAGCCAATATTTTGATTTTCCCTAATCTATCAGCATCGAATATTGCCTACAATTTGGTGAAAGAAGTAGCCAATATTGAAAAAATAGGACCCGTTTTATTGGGCTTAAAAAAACCCATTCACCTTTTACAATTGGGCAGTACGACGAGGGAGATTGTGGATATGATTTCAATTTCGGTAGTGGATGCACAGATGAATAAGTAAGAATAGATAAATTAAATAGCCTTCATTACCTCTATTCAAGGATAATGAAGGCTTTTTAGTTTTTTTATACCCCCCTCAGTATAAAGCCGATTTTAAAGTAAATTAGGACGATTCACACGAATTAATTGGTAAACAGCTTCTTCGTTTTCCATTATGAGGTTGTTGATTTCGTTTTTATGAGCACGATAGTAATTCCAAGCATTATGCAAATCCTCTTCTCTAAGCGTTGGATAATCGGATAGTATTTCTTGGTCTGTGAGACCTAATTCTTGCTGCCGAACAAGTAACCAAACAGGGATACGTGTACGAGCAATACACGCTTCACCACTGCACACACCTTCTGTTTTATCAATACCAGTGAAAATTCCGCCTAAATCACTAATAACCCATTGCAACACTTGTGCCTTTTCAGTAGGTGTTATTTCTGCCAATAGAGTTTCAATTTTTCTAAGTGAACCTATCATTTATGATGTTTTATAAGCAAATTTAAGCTTTTTTATTTGATTTTGAAATAGATTAATTGAGAATTCAGCCTCTTATTTTGACAAATTTAAATAATAGAGATTGTTAACTTATTTTTAGACTCAAAACTAAAACCAATATTTTCTCTCACCCAAAGGTAGTTTTTCTTATATTTACTCATGTTTTGACATTTTAAAAACTAAATTTTATGAAAATTAAAATAACAGCTACACTCCTTACAATTGTCTTTTTTTTACTAAGTGCAACATATAAAATATCCAATAAAACTACTGCCGACGGCAACGGCGATTGGGCTGATTACCTCGGAGGTGCAGATCGAAACCACTATTCAGAACTGACACAAATCAATCCTCAAAATGTTGCCAATTTGAAAGTAGCTTGGACATACTCCACAGCCGATTCAGGTCAAATGCAGGTCAATCCTTTAATCATTGATGGTATTCTATACGGCGTCACCCCCTCAGTGCAAGCCTTCGCTTTGGATGCTGCAACGGGTAAAGAAATATGGACATTCGGTGAAAAACTGAACAATTGGGCAAGTACAAGTCGAGGTGTCGCCTTTTGGACAGATGGTACTGAAAAGCGTATTTTACATACCATTAGCTCAAAATTATATTGTTTGGATGCCAAAACAGGTAAGGTTATACCGTCATTTGGCAATAATGGTCAAATAGATTTGCATGATGGATTGCCTGAAATTGCTAAAAATAAATTCATTATTTCTAACACACCCGGGACTGTTTTTGAGGATTTAATCGTCATGCCCCTGCGCTTATCCGAAGGTGCGGACGCTGCCCCGGGCGATATTCGTGCGTTCAATGTGAAAACAGGCAAATTGGCTTGGACATTCCACACTATCCCTTATCCAGGCGAAGCCGGTTATGAAACTTTTCCACCCGAGGCTTATAAAAATGAAGAAGTGGGCGCAGCTAATAATTGGGCAGGGATGGCAGTAGATAAAAAACGAGGCATTTTATATGTGCCGACTGGTTCAGCAGGCTATGATTTTTATGGAGGAAAACGCTTAGGTTCAAACCTTTATGCTAATTGTTTATTGGCTTTAAATGCTCGGACAGGCGAACGGTTATGGCATTTTCAAACCACCCACCATGACATGTGGGATAGAGATTTACCCGCACCACCGAATTTGATTGCGGTTAAAAAAGATGGTAAAATGATAGATGCCGTAGCACAAGTCACCAAGCAAGGGCAAGTTTTTGTTTTTGATAGAGTAACAGGCGTTCCTATTTTCCCGATAAAAGAAATTAAAGCGCCTAAATCCAAGCTCAATGGCGAAGTGGCTTGGAAAACCCAACCTGTTCCCACCAAACCCAAACCTTTCGCTCGACAAGCACATAAATTAACTGAAAAAGACATCAACCCATACGCTGAAAATCGAGCAGAATTGATCAGTCGTTTGAAAACTTATAAAACCAAACGCTTTTCAGCACCGAGTGCAGAGGGAACAGTTATTTTCCCCGGCTTCGATGGCGGTGCAGAATGGGGTGGGGCAGCAGCCGACCCGAACGACGGCATTCTATACGTCAACAGCAACGAAATGGCTTGGATTCTGACCATGATTGAAACGCCGAGCGAAGAGGCTTTGGCGCATTTGCCTTTAGGTGAAAGAGTTTATACGGTCTCATGTAGCTCTTGTCATGGTTCGGATAGAAAAGGCAACCCCCTCAGTAATTTCCCCTCTTTGATAGATATTGGTAAGAAAAAAGATAGAGATGCCATCCAAAAAATCATTACAAATGGCAAAGGCATGATGCCCGGATTTGCTAATTTGAGTGCAGATGAAAAGCAAGCGGTCACTGATTTTGTTTTGGATTTAGAAAAAAAAGAAGTGGGTGCAATAGCCAATTCCACTACAAAAACGCCTTATATGCCCTACACAGCTACTGGTTATAACAAGTTTTTGGACAATAAAGGACATCCTGCCATTGCACCACCTTGGGGTACGTTGAACGCTATCAACCTCAATACAGGCGAATATATTTGGCAAATTCCTTTAGGCAATGAACCTAATTTTAATCAAAAAGGAACAGGCACTGAAAATTATGGCGGACCTGTGGTCACAGCCAGCGGATTGCTTTTTATAGCGGCAACAAAAGATGGCATGTTCAGAGCTTTTGATAAAAAAACAGGTAAATTGCTTTGGGAAACAACGCTTCCGGCTGCTGCATTTGCTACGCCTTCGACCTACCAAGTGAACGGTAAGCAGTATGTTGTATTGGCTTGTGGGGGTACTAAATTAGGTACTAAAAAGGGGAATCAATATGTAGCGTTTGCTTTACCTGATAAATAAATTAAGTGATAGAGTAGCTCAAAGCCATCCCGTCACTACCCCCCTCAGTATTTTAAGATTTAGGATATGGAAACACCAGTAGTCAATCAACAATATTTCGTTAAAAAATTTGAAGGTAAAGGTGGTTGGACATACACCGAAATACCCGAAATTCCGCAAGCTAAAAAAGTGCCTTTTGGTTGGGTGACTGTTCGCGGCACAATTGATGGCTACGAAATCAAGCAGTACAAACTTATGCCGATGGGGAATGGTGTAATGTTTTTACCTTTGAAAGCAGACATCCGTAAAAAAATAGGCAAAAGCGAAGGGGATTGGGTAAATATTATTTTATACCTCGATAACACGCCGTTGGTGATTCCAGATGAGTTTTTAGTATGTTTAATAGATGTCCCGAAAGCACATACTTACTTTAAAACCCTCACTGAAAGTGCTCAAAAGCACTATATTGATTGGATTTATGAAGCCAAAAGATTTGAAACAAAAGTGAATAGGATTTCTAAAACGATTGAGCGATTGGAGAAGGGGTTGAAGATGTATGATGTTGATGAAAGTTGAATTGATTTTTTACCCCTCAGTATTTACCAGTTTTTTTCTTGAAATCATCACTTTACCTTGAAAATTGCAAAGTCCACTTTGCAATTTTCAAGGTAAAACTTAAAAAACAAACGATTAACTATGAAAAAATTAACATTCTCAATCACCTTCTTTTCTCTATTAACTTTAATATCCTTTGTTGCGAAAGCCCAAACGATTGACCCTTCTATTCTTCAAAAGCAATGGAAAGCTTCATGGGTAGCTGTGCCCGATGAAGCACCGAATGGCTACGGTGTTTATTTGTTTAGAAAAACAATTGAGTTGTCTTCAAAGCCGACTAAATATGTGGTGCATGTATCGGCTGACAATAGGTATGAATTATTCATAAATGAAAAATTGGTTTCCCTCGGTCCCGCCCGAGGAGATTTGACGCATTGGAATTTTGAAACGGTGGACATTGCACCGTATTTAAATGCAGGTAAAAATATCCTCGCCGCACAAGTTTGGAACGAAGCCGAATGGCGACCCGAAGCCCAAATTACACTCATGACAGGCTTCATTATGCAAGGTGCAACAGAGGCTGAATCGGCGATTAATACCAATGATACGTGGAAATGCCTACGCGATAACAGCTATACGCCTTTGAAATTATCAATGCAAGCATATTATGTATCGGGTCCGGGTGAGTTGATAGACATGAAAACGCATGTTAAAAATTGGAAAAATTCAGACTTTCAAGATGCCGATTGGAAAAAAGCAAAGCCAATTTTCAATGGGTCGCCTAAAAATATATTGGGGGCTTATGGCACGCCGAGTGGTTGGCTGCTTGTACCTTCTGTTTTACCTCAGATGGAATTGAAAGTAGAAAGATTTAGCAAAGCGGTTAAATCTATTGGAATTGAAGTGCCAGCCACATTTCCTTCTACAAAAACAAGCTTGACTATACCTGCCAATACCACCGCCACCATTTTATTAGACCAAACCTATCTGACGAATGCTTATCCAACGCTTATTTTTAGCGGCGGCAAAGAGGGCACTATTTCATTGATGTATGCGGAAGCATTATTTACGAAATATCCTGCAAAAGGCAATCGCAATGAAGTAGAAGGTAAGCATATTTTAGGACGAAAAGATAGCCTGATTTCTGATGGCTCTCAAAAGCAAATATTCACCCCTCTTTCTTTCCGAACGTATCGCTATGTGCAATTACGAGTGGTCACTCAAGGCGAACCGCTTGTGATTGATGATATTTATGGCACATTTACAGGCTATCCTTTTCAATATAATGCTGCCCTCAAATCGGGTAATGCAGAAATGGATAAAATGCTCGAAATCGGCTGGCGAACGGCAAGACTGTGCGCTGTCGAAACGTATATGGATTGCCCCTATTACGAGCAGTTGCAATACATAGGCGATGGACGCATACAGGCGTTGGTTTCCTTATTTAATAGTGGTGATGAACGTCTTTTGAAGAATGCTTTGACGCTCATGGATATTTCTCGCCAGCCCGAAGGCGTTACGCTCAGTCGGCATCCATCCTATACCCCTCAGTATATCCCCACTTTTTCGCTGTGGTATATCGGTATGTTGCATGATTATAGCCGCTACGGAAAGGATATTAATTTCATCAAAAATAAACTGCCCGGTCAGCGTCAAATATTGGATTATTTCAAGCACTATCAACAAGCGGATGGTTCATTGAAAGATACGCCGCAATGGATGTTCACTGATTGGGTCACTGCTAAAAATTGGTTTTCGGGCGTAGGACCTATGGGCAAAGACGGCACTTCGGCTTTATTGGATTTGCAGTTGCTTTTGGCATACCAAACTGCTGCTGATTTAGAAAACAAAATAGGGATGAAAGAATATGCCCGTATTTATACAGAAAATGCTGTACAATTACAGAAAACTATTCAAGCCAAATATTGGGATAATACAAAAAAACTTTACGCTGACCGAATCGAAAAGGATTTATTCTCTCAACACGCCAATGCTTTAGCTATACTGACGGGTATGGTCAATAAAAATGATGCTGTTGTTTTAGGAAAACAATTGCTTGCAGATACTACTTTAGCCCCTGCTTCCATTTATTTTAAATACTATTTGCATCAAGCTCTCATACAAGCGGGCATGGGCAATGACTATATGAAATGGCTCGAT
>JAYUUR010000554.1:0-7906 GCA_043754475.1 Saprospiraceae bacterium
TTTGCACAGCTTCGTGGGCTAATTCTTTCATCTTAATTAAGTTTTGGTACACAAAATTAAGATTTTAGCTCACGAATTTTTTTTATAAGAAAACCCTACTAATAATACTGAGGGGGTGCTGAAAACTAAAAGAAATATGTATATTTGTAGTAAAAAATAGAATTAAAAAATGGAATTAAAAAATGGAAGATATAACGATTCAAAGATTGCAAGAACACCTGATACAGCGTGTTAAATCCACAAAAGACTTAGATAAATTAGTACATTTTCTGATTTTTTTAGATGAATTGCCCATTTCAGAAGATAGTACCAATCGGATATTTCGCCCTATTCGGAAAGGCATAACTTTGGAGGGACTAAAAAAAGAACAGAATTTTCAGGGGACTAATTGGGAGCAAGCAGATGCTTGGGCTAAGGAACTGGATGTTCAAGAATCCACCGATATTTTATTAAGCCAACTATCTGATTGATGAAAACTTACTTATTCGATACAAACATACTCCTTTACTATTTTCGACAAGACCTCAAATGGGATTATATCAACACTCAATACAGTTTACGCGATTTATCTGATAATGTCGTTTCTGTAGTTTCTTGGGGTGAATTATACTCTCTTGCCTTAAGGAATGCATGGGGAGACCGTCGATTTAAGACTCTCCATCGCTTAAATGAATTTTTTATCATCGCAGATATTTATGAGGAAACGCTACTTCAAAAATATGGTGAAATAGATGCGTATAGCCAAGGAAAACTTGCTACTAATCTTCTTCCTACGGGATTGACAGCTCGGAACATGGAAAAAAATGATTTATGGATAGCTGCAACAGCTCATGTTTTAAACTTAACTATTATTACTTCTGATGGTGATTTTGACCACTTAAATGGAGTATATTTAAGTGTTGAAAAAATTATATTTCCTACTTTATAATTTTATATTCCATTCAGAACATTTTTTTAAAGCTTAATTTCATTAAAAATACTGAGGGGTCTCACTTCCCAAAGAAAAAGTATTTTATTTCGCTCACTATTTCTTCTTATCTTTTTTTTTATTATATTTGTATGAGGAAGATATTTTATACTTTCAAGGAACTATTGGAGCATATAAATCGTTATCTTTTTAGAAAAAACTATCAAATCTGGTAAATATGCCCGAAACCCTCATTCAATATGATGAACCCGAACGCTTGATGATTCAAAGAGCGTATCGCCTGTTGCTCAAAAGCATTAAAACGCCTATCACACCGGAGGATAGTAAAAATATCCGTCGTGCTTATGAGATGGCGGTCGATGCTCATAGTCAGCAGCGGCGTAAAAGTGGTGAACCGTACATTTTGCATCCCATCGAGGTGGCTCGGATTTGTGCTGAGGAAATTGGTTTGGGACCGACTGCTGTTGTTGCTGCTTTGCTTCATGATGTGGTAGAAGATACGGAGGTAACGCTGGATGAAATAAGGGTTGGATTTGGTGAAAAAATAGCGACAATTGTTGATGGCTTAACAAAATTGGATGCCAACGAAGAGACGGAAAGTCCGCAAGCTGAAAATTTCAAAAAAATACTCCGCACGCTCGTTGATGATGTCCGAATTGTGCTCATTAAAATGGCTGACCGCTTGCATAATATGCGAACGCTCGGCTCTATGCCACATCATAAACAGCTCAAAATAGCGGCTGAAACGGAATATATTTATGCGCCTTTAGCTCATCGGTTGGGTTTATACAATATTCGCTCGGAGTTTTTGGATTTATGTTTAAAAATCACCCACCGCGATGAGTACAATGATATAGCGAATAAACTCAATGAAACCAAAAGCGAGCGGAGTAGTTATATTCATGAGTTTATCAAACCGTTGATAGAGTTTTTAGATGATCTGGACGTCCCTTATCGGATTTCAGGGCGACCCAAATCCATTTATTCTATTTGGAATAAAATAAAATCCAAACATTGTGCTTTCGAAGATATTTATGACCTTTTTGCAGTCAGAATCATCTTAAATGTGCCGATTTTTAAGGAAAAAGCCTTATGTTGGCAGGTGTATTCCATTGTAACGAGTGTTCATACACCTATCCCCGAACGCTTGAAGGACTGGATTACAATTCCAAAATCCAATGGTTATGAATCCTTACATACAACGGTTATTGGACCCGACGGGCGATATGTGGAGGTACAAATCCGCAGCGATCGGATGGATGAAGTAGCCGAACGGGGCTATGCAGCGCATTGGAAATATAAAGGTGTTCGCAATCAGCAAGATGTTTTTGAAGCGTGGTTGAGTAGCGTGCGCGAAATGGTGGAAAAAGTTAATAATGATAGTTCCATTGATTTTATTCAAGATTTTAAGACCACTAATCTTTTTACCGAAGAAGTATATATCTATACGCCAAAAGGTGATTTGAAAATACTGCCAAAAGGTGCCACAGCACTCGATTTTGCTTTCAATATTCACTCCGATGTGGGGTATCATTGCCAAGCTGTGAAGGTGACTAATCGGCTTGTACCGATGGGTTATAAATTGCAAAATGGCGATCAAGTCACTGTTGTCACTAATAAAAATCAAAGACCGGGCGAGGATTGGCTCAAATGGGTGGTAACAAGCAAAGCGCGTGACAGAATTCGGCTTTCGCTTCGTGAAGAACAACGCCAACAAGCTGTTTTCGGAAAGGAGGCACTTCAACGCAAACTCGACCACATGAAAGTGGATTTTGAGACCAGCGTTGATATATTGGTCAAATATTTTAATTTCAAGACAAGGCAAGATTTTTATGCTGCTATTTATAACGATGCTATTGATTTACAAGACGATATAAAGGTTTTTAAAGTAGAAAAAGGAAAACTTTTATTGATTGAAGATGAAAAAGAGACACGCCCTGCTGCCAAAAATCAGACGGACAGCACCACTTCTAACACAGGAGCAGATAAGCGAATTCTCTCAAAAGCTGATTTAAAAACTAAGCTGTTTATCAATGGCGAGCCTGCGGATCAATACCGCTATCAGTTTGCTGAATGTTGCAAGCCAGTTCAAGGGGATGATGTATTTGCTTATGTTACTGCCAATAATATCATCAATATTCACCGTACCAATTGTAAAAATGCTGAAAATTTGATGACGTTTTATGGTTATCGCATTCATAAAGCTGAATGGGGAGCTTCATCTAATGCCTCTTTCGTCGCTGAATTATTGATTACAGGTATCGACAACGGTCCCGGCGTCATCGAGCGGCTTTCCAATAAAATATCTTCACAAATTGGTTTAGATATTCGCTCATTCAGCATCGAAGGCAATGAGGGGTACTTTGAAGGGCGCGTGAAAGTCGTGGTTGCCAACAAAGACCAATTGGCTCAGGCAATGAAAGCATTGAAAGGCTTAGATGGCGTTTCTAATGTTACACGAGTTGATTAACTGAGCAATGAAAAACCTTTAAATATTCTGTGGTGCGCCATGAACTTATAGATTTCGTCTCCATTTTATTTTTAATACACCAAAGCATGCTCAATCAAACTTTGGAACATCAAACGACCGTCAGCATTGCCAAGAACTGATTCGCTCGCCCTCTCAGGATGCGGCATCATACCGAAAACATTGCGTTTGGCATTACAAATACCGGCTATATCCATCGTCGTACCGTTTGGATTAGACCCCTCAGTATAATTGCCTTTTTCATCGCAATATTTGAAAAGAATTTGGTCATTTTCAACCAAATTTTTCAAAGTCGCTTCATCTGCATAATAGCGACCTTCGGCGTGGGCAATCGGTATTTTTAAGGCTTGCTTTAAATCTAAATCTGCTGTCAATGCAGAATTATTGGTCATCGTTTTCAGGTATATATTTTTACAGATAAACTTTTGATTGGCATTGCGCAATAATGCTCCTGACAACAAATGCGCTTCGCAAAGGATTTGAAAACCATTACAAATGCCAAACACATAGCCGCCGTTGTTCGCAAACTCAATCACCGCTTGCATCACTGGTGAAAAACGCGCTATCGCACCGCAGCGCAAATAATCGCCGTAGCTGAAACCTCCTGGCAAGATGATGCAATCCACATCAGGTAATATTTTTTCTTTATGCCATATTTTTTCTACAGGCTGACCCATCACATCACCTAAGACGTGTATCATGTCATCATCGCAATTGGAACCGGGAAATACTACTACACCAAATTTCATGATTTTAAATTATTTTAATTTTATCAATTCTTAAAAAACACAACATCAATTTTTACAGAATCCATATAACCCACCAATTGTTGAGAATTAGTAATCGAGAAACCATTATTTTTATCATAAAAAAGATGGCTGTCCGATTCCGTCACCACGCTTTTATCTCTATTGTGAATGTTTATTGTAAAAGACATTAAGCCATTCTGTTGTACTATTTTCATGCTTTGGGTCTTCAAATTTTTATCCTTTGCCCAATATTCCATTGTATATTCATAATGGTCTTGATCAGTTCTTTGAATATGGTATTTATCGCTCCAAGCCGGGCGATTGATATCAGACGCTACAAACATCTTAAATTCTTCTTCAAAATTGGGTTTTTCAATAATTTTAGTTTCAGAATGACCATTCACTGTCACCGTCTTTTTAATTTTCATCCCCCCCTCAGTCAATCGCTTGGTTTCGCCCTGAAAAAAGCCCGTAACATCGAAAAATGGCTTTTCTAACTTCTTGACGGGCGTATTTGTATTATCTCCACAAGCAAAAAGGCTCATCAAGATAGCGATTAAAAAGAGGTTTTTTATTTTAAATTTAATCATCATTTAATTTTCTTCTACCTATATTTTGCACCTCCAGTGCATTAACTTTCAACTCTTAACTCTCAATTCTCAACTATTAAGTTTTCGCCGTCCATTTCTGCGGAAGGTTCGATGCCCAAAAGTGCAATGATGGTCGGTGCTAAATCGGCTAATTTACCATTTTTAACATGCTTGCCTGCCGCGTTTTTTGAAACATAAATACACGGCACGGGGTTCATCGTATGCGCTGTATTGGGCGTGCCATCGTCGTTGATCATATAATCCGAATTGCCATGATCGGCGATGATAATGCATTCATAATCATATTTCAAAGCCGTTGTAATCAACATTTCAGCGCAAGCCGAAACGGTAACGGCTGCCTTCATAGCTGCTGAAAATACACCTGTATGACCCACCATATCCGTATTGGCATAGTTGAGGCAAATAAAATTCGGCTGATTGGCTTCTATTTCTGCAATAATTTTTTGAGTAATTTCTCCTGCGCTCATTTCAGGTTTCAAATCGTAGGTCGCTACTTTTGGCGAAGGGGCGAGTATGCGTTTTTCACCCTCAAAAGGTTCTTCCCGACCACCATTGAAAAAGAAAGTAACGTGTGGATATTTCTCCGTTTCGGCAATCCGCACTTGAGTCATTCCAGCTTTTGAAATGACCTCGCCGAGCGTATTGGTCAAATTATCTTTTTCAAAAATAACATGGATATTTTGATAGGTCTCATCATAACGGCTCATGGTCACATAGTAGAGATTGAGCTTCGCCATATTGTATTCGTGCATGTCCTTTTGAGTCAATACTTCTGTGATTTCACGCGGTCTGTCCGTTCTAAAATTGAAAGAAATGACGACATCGCCTTCTTGGATGCAAGCCCCCCGACCCCCAAAGGGGGAGTTTATCAAGTCTCCCCCTTTGGGAGTCGGGGGGCTTGGGCTTGTAAGAATCATAGGCTGTAAAAACTCATCAGTCACGCCTTTATCATAGCTTTGTTGAATAGCCGTTTCAAAATCATCAATCTTTTCACCCAAGCCATGCACCATCAAATCATAGGCTAATTTCACACGTTCCCAACGTTTATCCCTATCCATTGCATAATATCGCCCGATGATGGTCGCTATTTTAAAATTCGAATCTTTTAAAGAGTGAGTCAAATCCTGTAAAAAGCCGATTCCGCCTTTAGGGTCACAATCGCGCCCATCCATAAACGCATGTATGTAGCCATGACACCCCTCAGTATCTGCTATTTCGCACAAGGCTCTGAGGTGCTCGATATGCGAATGTACGCCGCCGTCGGAAACAAGCCCTACAAAATGTATGGGTTTGTTATTTTCTTTCGCATATTTAAAAGCTGCCACCAAAGTAGGATTGTTATGCAATTCTTTATCTCTGATGCTTTTTGAAATGCGGGTAAGTTCTTGATAAACGATGCGTCCAGCACCAATATTCATATGCCCCACTTCCGAATTGCCCATTTGACCTTCGGGCAAACCGACTTGCTCGCCGAAAGTCACTAATTCCGCAGAAGGATATTTGACATAAAGGCTATCTATAAAAGGTGTATGAGCGAGCGAGATAGCATCCGCACGGCGTTTCAAGCCATGACCCCAGCCATCGAGAATTGCAAGAAGAACACGTTTATTATTTGACATTCTAATTTCGATTTGACTTATTAATTGTTTGTAATTTTAAGCCGCAAAGGTAGTCATTAGGAAACAGCTAACCGTTTATAAAGCGAGTATTTTTCAACAATAATCACTGCCAAATCATAGACAAAATCATTAACACTACCTTAACTGTTACTATTACTGAGGGGGGCGTCTCTATTATGATTCGGAACTCAAATATTTTTTAAAATCCATAAAAGTTAAATAAAAAAGCATGAAACAACAATTGACTTTTACAAACGTTCTCAAATTATAATGCGTTATTGGCTGCTAATCACCCAATAATTTTTAAAATAAAACAGAGAACCTCGAAATTGGGATAGTTATTGAATACACGAGTTAAGCATGTTTTTTAAACAATCTTTCTAAAATCATTTTAAACAAAAACGCTCAAACGAGCACTTACAATGAAAGCACTCATTTTGATTTTATCCTTAGTTGCACCTTTCTCTTCACCCAGTCAATTGACTGAGAATATTTCCATCATCACGAAAGCCATTGGCGACGGTGATGCCGCTACTTTGGGCAATTATTTTGATGCCAGTGTAGAACTGACCATCTTGGACAAACAAGATGTGCTTGATAAATCTCAAGCAACTGAAGCTTTGAAAAATTTCTTTTCGAAAAATAAACCACGCTCATATAATATGGTGCATCAAGGCACGTCGAAAGGCAACGCTTCGCATTATACCATTGGCGATATGCAAACCGTTTCCGGTAACTATCGCGTTTACCTTTATTACAAATCGGCAGGCGATAAAGTCTTGATTCAGGAAATGCGGATTGAGAAATAATATGGGTAATGGGTAATAAGTAATTGATAATCAATTGATTATAGTTCAAATTTTATCGTTTAATACTGAGGGGGTGTTCCATTAAAACGGAATGACCCCCTCAGTATTTTTACGATTTTTTTTTAAAATTTAATATTTATTTTGGATAAAACACCTAACTTTATTTCTTCTATAAATTTAAAACCAAACCATTCATTATGACAAATTCAAGCAAAATAATACTCTTCATTGGGCTTATCTTATGGGCATTTATGTCTTGTAAAAAAGAGAATGCCGTTGATTCTAATTATGAATTAGACAACAGCGAATTCATCAAATTTGATTTCAATAACAAAATATATGATTTGAAATACAAGCACAAAAGCGGTGGTTACGAACTCACGACGAGTCTGGATGGCTTCTTCGGCGTCAAAAATGCGCTTGTTCTTAATCGGCAAAGCAGTAATGAAAAGACTTTTTTTAGAGCCACTTTGGTTTTTGAAAATATTAATCCTGATACTTTGAAAATATTTCCCCGCACCTTTCCATTCTCAGTCAAGCCTTTTGAGACGGGTGCTAAATTGTATTTTCAATCGGTGGGCGTAGCAGATAGCAGCGTTTTCGCCATCGGCATTACGAGGAATTTCGATACGGCTATCAATCTCGGCGGCATCTTGAACATCTCTATTTCTGACGTCAAAAACGGGATTATTTCAGGCGTTT
>JAYUUR010000555.1:0-2675 GCA_043754475.1 Saprospiraceae bacterium
GCCAACGGCTCGGCTCGCCCATGACCATAAGGATGGTCTTCATCGGGTGCTTTAGAAGCGGCTTTGAGTCCTACCCAGACAATGACCGCCGTAAATACATCGGCTGTGGATTCAATAGCATCCGCAATAAGCGCGAAGGAATTGCCTAAAAAACCGACAACGCCCTTCACCAATGCCAAAATCAGATTAGCAAATATGCCTTGACGAATAGAACGGATGCCTTCATGGGCGGGATGATTATCGTTATTGAGTACTGCCATGCGGCAAAAATACATTTTATGGCAATAACCCAATCTGAAAAGAATCATCAAGGTGTAATGATATGTATCAATCTCCCCACTGAGGCATCTCATTTTAGATTATTCAAGACTGATTTACCTTTGGTTGAGTGATTATTGAAATCTTCTAATACCCCTCAGTAAAATGGGGTATAAATGCCGAACAACATTTTTTTTAACATTAAATTTTAAGACAATGAAAATGAGACCCTCTTATATCCGCCAATCGTCATTCGTTGAATGGCTGACTTTTGTATTTATTCTGCTAATATTATTGCTCTTTTTGGTGGTGACATCCGCCAAGGGGCAAAATATTTCAACTGCCGAAATCGATAAAATGGTGAACAGCTATTTGGCAAATAAAAATAACCGCGCCCTCGTGGTGGGCATTATCAAAAATGGACAGCAACAGATATTGACATTCGGTGAAACGGAAAAAGGCTCACGCTTGAAGCCCGATTCAAAGTCAGTTTTTGAAATCGGGACTGTTTCTGAAGTATTTACAACATCGCTGTTAGCCATTTTGGAGAGTAAAGGCAAGGTGAGCAGCCTCGACCCTGTAGGCGAAATTCTAAAAGGCGTTGTGAAAGTGCCGTATTATCAGCGCATCGTTTGCGAAAAACCACTCCTCACCCCAACTATGCCTGAAGAATTGAGCAAAGACCGCTATATCTGTTTTCCAGACCCATACGACGTGCCGCAATTAATGGTTCTATGCGATTTGGCGACCCATTCAGCAGGTTTTCCAGAAGAACCCAGTTATAGTATTTTCAACGGTAAAAACCCTTATGCGGGTTATACCATCGAGAAATTGAATAAATATATCGCTTCGTTGCCACCCAATCAATCATTTGGGTATCAATACAACCATTCCATGATTGGCATAGCTCTTTTGGGCGAGGCACTCAGCAAAAAAACAGGAAAAGACTATAATACGCTCTTGAATGAGGAGATTTTTACCCCCCTCAGTATGACGCATACTTTTATCACTCCCAACGCCGAACAAGCACAACTCTTCTTGAAAGGACACACCACGAAAGGCAATCCGACCATCCATCGGGATTATAATGCGTTCATTCCGGCAGCCGGTATTCGCACCAATGCGCCCGATTTATTGCGTTTTTTGGCAGCTAATTTATCGACTAAAACCAATAATTTAAATGTTGCCCTCTCTGAAACCTATATTCCACGCCTCTATGCCGACCCTGCTGACAATCGTTTTATGGTGGGTTGGGGATGGATTGTGATGCCATTGAGCGATAAAAACAAACATAAAATGGTTTGGCAATGCAGTGAAAAAGGCGGTTTTGCTTCATTTATTGGATTTGTGAAAGAAAGTCAAACGGCAGTCGTCGTATTATCCAATACGCCTGATTCAGTCGATGATATGGGTATAAAAATATTGAGGCTTCTCGAACCATCCGATCCCAAGCAAGCAAGCCTTAATAGCGATATTGCCACTTTCAATTGGCGTCAAATTTTAGCCAAAAGAAAAATGGTCGTGAAAGATAAGTGAAATTATATGCGATAGAAGTCTTGTACGAAATAACCGTCCATATTTTCTTTATTGAAAATAGAGACGGTTATTTTTTTGTTTTGCCTCCTGCCCTACCCCTTCAGTTGATTGGTGATGAAAAAGGTGCAGCGCACCGCGATATATTATGTTTCGGTGCGCTGCACCTTAAAGAAACTGTACAAAAAGCTACAAATATTTTGGTGCGCTGCACCATCGACTCTCCCCTGCCCCTCAGTATTTTAGAAGAAATTTCTATGCGAAAAGTCATTTTTTACGACATTATTAACTTTTATAGCCCTTCTTAAGGTTACGTTATTTGGTAATTACCTAATTAAAGAAGTGTGTAATTATTCAATTAAATAATTACACACTTCTTTAATTAAATAATTACACACTTCTTTAATTAAATAATTATAAACTTATGTAATTAAGTCATTTTTTAATTATGTAATTAAAAAATTAGGTACTTTTTTAATTACATAATTAAAAAATTGTGTAATTTTGTAATTACATAATTATTTAATTAAAAAATACCGATAATAACATGAGTATTGTAGCCATCAGCAACCTCAAAGGCGGGGTAGGGAAAAGTACTATCGCCCAAAACATAGCCGTACAATTTGCCCAAAAAGGCATCAAAGTCTGTATTGCAGATACTGATACTGAGCAAAAGACATCCGCAAAATGGGCGTCATTGCGTGATTCAAGCCTTTTGAGCGTACCTGTGTTCGTAATCAGCCCAGACAAAGTCTCCCAAGAGATTCTCGCCTTAAAACAGAAATATGACCTTGTTATTGTGGACGGAACACCTGCATTGACCGAGCTGACAACACGCATAATCATCTTGTCCGACTTGGTAGTAGTGCCGATATTGCCCGGCG
>JAYUUR010000556.1:0-7873 GCA_043754475.1 Saprospiraceae bacterium
CGAAGATTTTTTAAAGCCATAGCAAAAGGGTTAAAACAGGTATTTTTGCAAGGAAAACACATGAAATGCTAATTGAAAAATCCTGTAGTGACCCAATAATTTAACTGTATATTCTTTGAAAGAGTTAAAAATTGAATTCAGAACGCATTTTTAGGCAAAATTGAAATATTCCTTACAAATTTGAACATTGATATTTCTTACATTTTGACTGTTTTTTATCTAAATATGGCTTATTAATGCTGTTTTTCAATGAGTTAAAAAATCTTCGGAGTTTTCAGGATTAGTTGGTTGTTAGTTATTAGTTATTGGTTTGCCCATAATTAATAACCAATAACTAATGCGAATAATGGGTTAAAAATGCTTGAAAAATGCCGTTAGGCATATAATATTGGTAGTAAAACAGGTGCAAAATTATGATAAATCCCGTAGGGATGACATATTTAATGCATAATATATCGTGGCTACGCCATTTCTAAAACGTTTTTATGATTATTGTCTACCGATATTATATGCCTAACGGCATTTGAACCCATTATTCGCATAACTAATAAATAAAGCACCCCTCAGTTGCCACGTTCCTCGCAATGAAATATTTAGGGTAGAATTAGAAATTAAGAGGCAATTGGATTATCAATTTTAGTCCGTTCTTCTAATTGTTTTTCAAATAAAGGTGCCATCATAATCAGCGGAATACCTATACTTATTAAAATACCGGTGGGTGTTTGACTGGTAATTTGATTGCCATAATTAGCGGCTAAAACGCCGACTGTGCCGCAGTATAAGGCAGCTATTTTAATTTTCAAGTTCATATTTTTTAGATGCCAAATAATATAACCACCTTGCCCTAAGAAATAACCGAACATAAATAAATGGAGACAAATGCCCACTATACCTGTTTCAGCCCATATCCGTACATAATGGCTGTCGGTAGCGATTTGGGCAGGCACTTTATGAGGACCAAATTTACTCCCCCAAAAACCAGCAGTACCAACGCCGCCACCGATGGGTCTTGATCTAAGATAAATGGCGAATTTTTTTTGATTATCAAGCCGAACAAGGAGTGAGGCATCATCTGAATTCAATGAGGTTCTCATGCGGCGTATTTGCTCCACATTTTGTAAGATGGTCGTAAATTTTAAAAAAGAATAGGCACCAAAAAAGAGAATGCCCCCGATCACCATTATTTTAATGTTTTTACTCAAAAATATATACATGATAGCGCCTGCACCAATGACGGCAATAGCACCCCGAGTGCCTGAAATGCCAAACCCAACGAGTGATAAAAGCCCACCAATACCATAAAAAATACGTTCTTTTTTCTTTAATTCAGGTGACATTGCCAACAGACCGCCCATAATAGCAAACATAGCTTGAGAGGCTCCAAATTGCCCTGCATCACTATAAAATGAAAAAACTCTTAATACGCCAAAAAGAACATGCTGCGCAGCATATCCGCCTACATACAACCACCGATATTCAGCAGCATCGACGCCAAAAATATTTTGCCTTAAACCCCATACAGCAGCAACAATAGAAAACCAGAAGGTGATTTTAAGAAAAAAATCTAAGTGCCTCACATCCCGCCAACACATGAAAATCAATCCGAAAAGAAGGATTTGATAAAAACCCACTGTCCGCATTGCATAAAACCATGCCTCGGGCCCATTTCCGTCGGGATTGATGAGTTCTATGACTATTAATCCAAACCAAACTGTCGTCATAATCATCGCGCCATGACGCAACGGCGACCAATTTGTAAACCGAAAATTTTGAAATAATAAGGCGAGCCAAGCAATGAGTAGTGAAATATCGACCAATAAACCCCACGGAACACCCTCTACATATCGAGCCAAGCCATTGGAAATAAAACCCAAAGCAATAGTTAGTACAATCCCAACCTGAGGCGTACTAAACATCCAGCCCACGACCAATATGCCGATGGGCAATGCCATCATGCCCACACCAGCGATCATACCATATTTACTAATGGCAGTGCCTAAAAGCACACCACTAATGACAACAAATATGGCTGTCCGAATGAAATAGAGGAATTTTTCCAAATGGGTTTTTATTATGTTTTCGACTAAAAATTACTTTGATATCAACCCAACAGAAGTTGCTTCTGTTGGGGTAGTGGCGTTGAAATTGCCATCTTTATACAACATTCCGATATATTTAATGCTCCCTTTTTTATTAGGATGTTGGAAATCACCAAATTCTGACCCCTCAGTAAGAGCCGTTGAATAATCCTGCAACGGCAACCCGACATACGTTTCTATATACGATTTAAGCGGTTCTAAATAATATGGTTTTATGGCTTTCGCAAATTGAGGCAAATAGGGCGAAACAACCAATTTTACTTCCACACCCTTTGATTTTGTATAATCAACAAGTTGTTTCAACTGTTCAATCATGGTTGTATCCATCAGCATTTTGAGTTCGTTGAATTCTTTTTTCTCCAGCATTTTTTGTGAAATGACGCGGTCAAGCAGCCAATTTTCATCAGTCCTGTTGCGGTAATAGAAGCTCCTTTGAAAAACTTCAGAATTATATCTATAAACATGAAATAGATTAACCGCTACGCCAATATTATTATTGTATTGCCGAATGAGCGTTCCCAAACGTTCGGAATAAGGCATGTACGTTTTAAAATGTCGTATCAATTCAGGGCGTGGACGATCGCACATCGTGACATCAATTATCAAAACCTTGGGTAGTTTATGGTGATCAAGATAGTCCTGCACCAGCACTTTGCCTAAGTCCATAGGCATACCATTATAGGAAAAATTGAATGTTGATTGCCCTGTAATGCGCTCAATTTCAGGTTGGAAAAAAGTCAACCCTCGGGAATTACCCAGCAATAAAATATCCGCTTCTTCCAAAGAATTGTATAAGCGGGAATACCTAAATTGGCTTTCATCCACTACTTTTTTCAGAAAAAACCCAATGAGACGATCACCACTGAAAATGATGATAATAAGCGCACATATCCAAATTAATTGTTTCATATTTAAAGTCGAGTTAAAACGGGGAGAGTATTTTTATGATAAGACACCCCCTCAGTATTTTTTTAAAATTGAAAATAAATAAATGAGTTAGAATCAAATGTCCCTAAAAATTCAATCAGCCAAAATAAAATAGCAAATGAAGCGACCCTAAAAATAGAATTGCTTACGGATAAATGCTGTAGATTGATGCGTTGATGAATCACTTCTGCGAATAGCAAAATGCCAATACTCGCCAACCCTTGAATCACTTGAAATTTATTAATCACCGCATCCCAACTAAAACCTTCAAGGCTGATGATACCATGAATAATTTTCCACGATATACCAAAACTATCAGGTGCCGCACCCGCTCGAAAGAATATCCAAGCAAAACAGGTGAAAGTATATACAATCAAAATATCGAGTCCATCTTGCATAAACTTTGGCATTTTAATGGCATTTTCCAAACGTCCAAAAGCTGAGCCTGTCAACCGCTGAACCACGAGATATGAACCATGTAAAAAGCCCCAAAAAACAAATGCCCAATTGGCACCATGCCAAAGCCCGCCGATAATCATAGTCAGCATCAGATTGCGATAAGTCAACCATTTTCCACCCCGATTGCCGCCCAATGCAATATATAAATAATCACGCAACCATGAAGAAAGGCTTATATGCCAGCGTGTCCAAAATTCAGAGAAATTTTTAGAGAAATAAGGCGTTCTGAAATTCCATGGGAAATCAAAACCCATCATGTGAGCCAAGCCGCAGGCTATATTGGAATACCCTGAAAAATCGCAATAAATTTGAAAGGAATAAAAAATAACACCTATTAATAAATGCAAAGAACCAAAGCTTTCAGGCGTATTAAAAACTTGATCTACAAAAGGCGCTATGGAATCAGCAATCGCTACTTTTTTGAAAAAACCCCAAAGTATCTGAGCTGTTCCTTCTTGAAAACGCGCCCAAGAGAATTTCTTATCTTCTCTAAATTGAGGTAAAAAATCCCGCGCTCGGACAATCGGACCCGCTACAAGCTGCGGAAACAAAGAAACAAATGCTGCAAAACGGAAAAAATCACGCTCGGGTTTTATTTCCTTCCGATATACATCTATAGTATAACTCATACTCTGAAAAGTATAAAAAGAAATACCAATCGGTAAGAGAATATGCAGGGTATGCCAATGGGGTTCTACGCCCACACTTTTGGCTAAAGAAGTGAATGAATCTATAAAAAAATTGAAATATTTAAAAAAGCCCAGAAAGCCTAAATTGGCAAAAACTGAAATAATCAGGAGTCGTCGCTTCTTCTTGGCATCGTCAGTGTCTTCAATCAATACGCCCAAAGTATAATCAAGCGTAGTGGTGAATAAAACGAGGAACAGGAATCGCCAATCCCACCAACCATAAAATATATAAGATGAAATGAGGCAGAGCCACATCCGCATCCGCCCCCTCAGTAAAAAGTAGGTAGGTAAAAATACAGAGATGAAAATCAGAAATGTTAAACTATTGAATACCATGTTCTGTGTTTTTGTAATGTTAAAAAATAATCGTTAGTTCTTGAGTTTATAAATTGATTATGCTCTCGGCGAGCGGGAAAAATTCATCGTTACTACTTTCTTAAACCATCTGCGGATTCTACTTCTTCTTTTAGGGATTTCACCGATAGTGGCTTCTAAATCTTCAATTCTGACGCCATTCAAAACCATCTTACAAGGGCATTGTGTTAGGCGCATAATTGCGGCAGCAGCTTTTTTATCTGCTTCATTCCAAGGCAAATTCGCATGTGTAATGATGAGCACATAATCAAATTGATTGGTAAAATCAGCATAATACCGTTCTGATAAAAGAGGAAGAAGTTCTGTTATCACAAAACGAGATCTGGCTTGATTCAATGCTTCAGCGACGAAAGATTTGCCTTCTTTACCGCGAGTACCGACTACGGCTATCTGTAAGGGTTTGAGCGGATGTTGCTGTTGTTTATCTCTTAATTCAATTTTAATAGTTTGAATAATTTGATTCAGCAAGCGATTCATTGTTGCTTTATAATTAACGGTTCTGTGTTTTTCCCAATTTTTTGGAAGTTTAGGGATAGCCCCTAAAATTTCAATACCTGTCATCTTGAAGGCATTTTCAGGCGATTTCAAAGATTTATCAACAAATTCTTTAATTAAAAGTCCGACTATTGGTAAAATAATGCCTGCTAAAAAAGCCACAATCACCAACGTCATGCGTTTTGAGGGCAAGGGCGAATCTGGTAAAAAAGGAGAATCTACAACCTTCAAATTGCCCGTCATCATCGTATTATATTGATGCAAACGGGCTTGATTATAACTTTTAAGATTTTCAAGATAGGCTTTTTCAGCCACCTCTATGGCTCTCTCAATACGCTTTATTTCAGAACCCCAAGGGGCAAAATTGCCGTAAAGCCGATTAAACTCCCCTTGCCTGATTTTAAAAACATTGAGCCTTGCCAAGCCCTGTTCTACTTCTACGAATTTATTGAGCCATTGAGTCAATATTTCTTTTATTTCAATGCCTTCAGGCGTTCTTAAAATGGCAAAAGAGGCTTCTGCTTGAATCCGAAGTTCTTTTTTTATCCGTTCTGCTTGGTTTTGAAGTTGTTTGACGGCGCGGCTATCTTCAGGCACATTATCTACTTCTGCCGAGCTGATTTCAATATTAGCTAACTGCGAAGATACCTTCGTCAATTCAGTTCGCTGTTTCATCAAACTTTGATTGATAGCAGGTAAATTAATGTATTTTTTAAGCTGAACATCAAGCCTTCTGCGGACAGAATCAGCCGCTGCTAATTGCATCATTTCTTTAAAATACATCTCATCCAAATCCTCTTTCTTGGCGGCAATAAATCGGGTCTGCTCATAATAATTGATGATTTTATTTTTCACCATAAAATTAAGCATCGTTGACTCTTGCCCATTCAATGTAGAAGATGCGTCCGCAGTGGCTTTTTCAAAAAATGAGACAACATCCGACGATTGCCCCTGCTTGATTGATCTATATTTCTGAGTAACCAATTGAGTTAATATCACTAAAGTATTGCGACAAAGCGAAGGATCAGAACAGGTATATTTCAACCGTATCATATCACTTCTGCCTTCTTGTTTGATGCTAACAGTTGATAATTGATTAACCCCGAATAAAGGGTGATTGTCTTTGATTATCTTTTTGATAGGATTGTCTTCAGCTTTATCCAACCACATTTTAATGTTCGATAAAGTAATTTCAAAAGATGTAGTATCGACAATCGATTGGCGAGTTTTACTGGTGATTTCTTTTTTCAACTTATTAAAAGCCACCGAGCCTATGACGTCAGAAGTTGGTTTAGAAGTCATTAAGCCTTGTGCTAAAAGGTAAGCCCCTAATTCTTCTTGAATTTCACGACTTTTAGCAATACCCAATATATTTTCCATCTCATTGCCCACATAACCATAATCAATTTTGCCACCCGAGTTGGATTCAATATTATAACCCGAAACCAAACCTGTATTGACAAGAGAGCCAGTTTCGTACATTTTTATTTCATTCTTTGTTGAATTAAATACGTACCCTGCGGCTATCATACCAATAGGAATGATCCACAGAATATTACGAGAGATAATTCGAAGAAAAAATATTAGAGACATCTGTGCTTACTTTTCAAAAAATATAAATACTACTTGATTTTATTTCCAAATGGAAACATTAACAATATTTTTTAACAATAAAGCCAATTTTTTGGCGTCTGCTTTCGCTTGCTCATACTGTTCCTGAGCAGCGGTCATTTTATCTAATAATGTGCTATAATCCGAAGGTTTATATTTTCCCTCTTTATAATATTTGTCAGCAATTTCTAAGGTCAATCGCTGATTTTCTACAACATCCCCCCTCAATTTGACGATTTTTAAAACCAATTCTAATTGTATATAAAGGCTTAAAACTGTTTCACGGATGCGTGACTCTACGATAAGACGGTCATTTTGAATGCGATTGAGCTGCAAACGCTGGAATTCAACCTTCGCTCCTCGATTTAGAATCTCTCCCCCTACTATGCGAAGACCAAATCCCACATTATAATTCAGACTCTTTCTGTCAGATAAAACATATGCCGTAGTAGTGCCATTATTATTAGCATCTGCAATGCTCCCATTGCCATAAACAGAATTTGTATTGACACTAATATTGTCTAACCAGCTTCGTTTTTGAAGTTTTACTGACAACGTCTGGCGGGCATAATCAACCTGATTATTTTTTAATTCAGGGGAATTGAGGAGAGCCAATTCAGTCAATTCACTGAGGGGGCGTAGAGTCAAACTCGTATTGATAACGGTTTCGTCAGCTTGCGCGAATATTGAATGAGCATAGAGCAAATTCAAAGCGCATACCGTTAAAATAATTTTTAAATAGCTATGGGATTGAGTTGTAGTAGACATGTTGTTTCTCTTTTTTGTGCTTAATATTTTTTGCTGCTTTTTTTTCTCATCTCTATTTCTGTACTGATACCCAATAAAGCACCGACTAAGAAAAAAATCATGATGATTCCCCAAGGCATTCCTTCGTCCATAACACAGTTGTATTTATTTTAATTTTAAAAAATGAAAGATGGCGAACAGATGAATAATTGCTATAATAAATTCACTTTACTCATATTAATTGATATGATAATGCCAAGAACCATACCAAAATGATAATTATATGCCATGTATTGCTTCACTTGATAAAACTTTACAATGTGGCTTAAAAATTGAAGTAGACTCTAATCGGTTAACAATTAACACATAAACCAATAGACTTGTTGAAAGATTAAATTAACAAATTTTAAGCGGAACGTTATTTGCCTTTCTATTGAAAAAACGTTCTTGATTATGTTGATACACAGCACA
>JAYUUR010000557.1:0-7870 GCA_043754475.1 Saprospiraceae bacterium
TAGACTTAAAACACGGGAACATAGACTTAAAACACGGGAACATAGACTTAAAACACGGGAACATAGACCTAAAACACGGGAACATAGACCTAAAACACGGGAACATAGACTTAAAACACGGGAACATAAACTCAAAACACGGGAACATAAACTTAAAACACGGGAACATAAACTTAAAACACGGGAACATAGACTTAAAACACGGGAACATAAAGATCTTTCTCCCAGTTTTAAAGCCTAAAACCTTGGGAAAACCTTTATTCTCTCGGTTTTAAAGTCTAAAATCTTGGAAAAACCTTTATTCTCTCGGTTTTAAAGTCTAAAACCTCGGAATTAATCTTTATTCTCCTAATTTTAAAGTTTAAATCTTCGGAAGTTGTGCTCAAAAACCTAAATTACTGAGGGGGTATTGGGATTTCAACCGCTTTCTGTTCGCTCCTTGACGGATTATGTGAGTACTTAAATTTTTTGTTGGTTAACACGGGCTTCATAAATCGTTTTGATTAATTCATCACTCGATTCCTCGCTTTTCCAACTGCCAAACAGTTCTGAAATGGAATCATTTTGAGGAATGGGCATTGTCGGTTTAACATCGAGCATTTCAAATGTAACATTGAGCCTTTGGAGAAGACCTTTTAGAAAATTCCATTCTCTTTGATTCTTGAGTTTTAATGTAACGACTTTCATAATCTTTTAATTTTTTACAAAAATAAGGCATTAATTCTATTTCACCAAAGTAATACTCCCTTTCCGCAATTCCGTTTCGCCATCTTTATATTCCAACTCGACGAAATAGGTGTAGACGCTGGAGATGAAAGGACGCCCGTCCCAAGCGAAGGTGATGTCATTGGGTTTGAAGTTGTCGGCTTGAAAAATGATACCGCCCCAACGATCGAATATTTGAAAGGTCTTGATGATTTTAACATCGCCGTTGTCATATATCATCAATAGGTCATTGTTGCCGTCGCCATTCGGTGAAAAGGCGTTCGGAATATAGGCTTGATGGCAATCTTCGTAATAAACCTTTATCGCATCAGTGACTCTGCCACACCTATTATTGACCGAAACATAATAAATGCCCTCTTTCAGAACCACGATGCTGTTTTGCTTGGTGCCGTCTTGCCACGTATAATTGGCTTCTTCGGCTTGGGCTTTGAGGACTATCTTTTTACCGAGGCACAATGTTGTGTCAGCACCCAATTCTACTGAGGGGAGGGCGACAAAACGAATCGTCACGCTGTCGGTGGCATAGCAAAAGTTTTTATCGACATTGACTTTGTATTTACCCGATTTGGTCACGCGGTAAATGGAATCAGTTCTGTTATCCTGCCATCGGTATTTTGCGCCTGCAACATTTGGATTCAAAACAATCACTTGCCCTTCACACACAACTGTATCATGTCCAAGGTCGATGTCAAATGAATTGCCGCCTACTTTTACAATCACTGAATCGGTGAATTGGCGTTTGCATTTATCGGTCACTTGCACAATATACTGAGTGGTCGTTGAAGGTTTGGCGATTGGGTCGGCGATGTTGGCATTGCTCAAACCTGTCGAAGGTGTCCATTTATAACTCACGCCACCAGCAGCTTTGAGTTTGACTTGCCCTCCAATACACAGGGTTGTATCAGGTAATTTATCCAAAAAGGTATTGTATTGCAGACAGAATTTTTGCTCGTTGCTCGAACCACCTGTCGAAGCTGTAAACCCCCAATATACGAGCGGGTCGCCATTAAAAATATCCTTGACAATATCGCCCGTGTAGCTTAGAAGCGGGACGCAATCCCAAGTGAGGTCAAGTTTTTTAAGATTGGCATTCCAGACAACGCGGAGATCGTGATATTTACAATCCTCTACATTGGCATTGTTGCCAAAAGCTTTGGGTCCGGCGAGGGTATTGCCTGAATTATGGTTCACCACGCCGTTTTTGATGATGGCAACATGGTCAAAAGCAGGGTCGCCTTCATCCGTATTTTGGTAAGTATCCAACTCAATGCCGATAGAAGGGCTAACACCGCTAAAACCCAGCCCCTGCCCTACAGTCCCGATAGATGTACTGACGGGTTGAAAACCGAAGACTAAACCATCTGCCCCTTCAACATCCACACAGCCGAGAAAAACATCTACTGACACATCGAAGGATTCGTTCAGATTGATTTTTTTTTCATTCCAAACAGAGCCGACGATGCCATTTTGAGTAGGTGTCAATGTCCAACAGTTGTTACTGCTTTGAAATGCTTTGCCATTCACGATGAATTGGGCTTTCAGGGGCATGTATATGCTGAGCATTGTGATTATAAGAGTGGTTGTGTAGTTGTTCGACATTTTAGTATGTTGTTTTTTTTAATTTCAATAAAACGAATATTAATTCTCTTTGAGTGTTTACTTTTAGCCTTTTAAAATATAACTTTGAAAGAAAAAATATAAAATATTTAAATAAAAAATAATGCTATGAATCTCAATAATAATTTAAAACACGCACTCGGGGGAATTAGGAATAGAACCTTCAAAATTATATATTCTTTTCACATTTTTCTGCTCTTTTTTAACTTCATCGCTACCTCCTTATTTATCCCTTTGGGAGTATCGGCTCAAAAATTTACTATTGATAATGCGATTCAACGCATCGTTAAAGATACCGTGCTGCGGGCAGGGCAAGCGGGCATTTGCGTGATGGATGCCCGAACGGGCGAAATGCTCGGCTCTCTCAATGCGAATATGAGTTTGATTCCAGCATCGAATATGAAAATAGTGACGACTGCTGCGGGCTTAAAAATACTCGGCAATGATTTTACTTATAAAACCGATTTGCAATACGATGGCTATATCAAAGATTCGGTGCTGACAGGCAACATTATCATCAAAGGCTATGGCGACCCGACGCTCGGTAGTTCGATGATGGATAGTCTATTGAGTATGCAAGTCGTTTTAGATTCTATTGTATTCAAAATCAAAGAGTTAGGTATTAATAAAATAAAGGGTAAGATAATTGGGGATGGTACGGCATTTGAAAAAAACACTGCCACGCCCACTTGGCTTTGGGAAGATTTAGGCAATTATTACGGCTCAGGACCCAGCGGTTTGAACATGAATGAAAACCTGTATGAATTGAATTTTGCTCAAAATTCGATGGCAGGAAGCCCCCCCTCAGTATTGGGCTTCACGCCGCATGTTCCAGACTTCACGATGTACAATGAAGTCAATTCAACAGCCGGTGGCTCGGATGATGCCTATATTTACACCGCGCCCTATTCGCAAGTGGGTATCGTGCGCGGAACGATTCCAGCTGGCAATAGTTTTTTTAAAATTAGTGGTGCAGTACCTGATCCGCCTTATTTTGCAGCATGGCATTTGCGCCAGACTTTGCTTGAAAAAGGTATTGAAGTGACTGACTCGGCTACGACTCAACTTTGGCTCGAACAAAAGAAATATATACTGAATCCTCGCAAAACTTTCTTCACCTGGCAATCGCATAAGTTATCAAAAATAGTAGAACATGCCAATCTTGAAAGCGTGAATCTCTATTGCGAAAGCATTCTCCGCACCATCGCTTTGCAAAATTATGGTGAAGGTATAAATGATTCGGGAACGGTTCTGATTAAGCGTTTTTGGCAATCGCAGGGCATCAATACTGAGGGGTTGTTTATGCAGGATGGTTCGGGGCTTTCGCCGCGCAATGGCATTACGCCTTTCCAAATAGCGAGTATGTTGAGGACAATATCCCTTGATAATCAATGGTTTACGCCGTTTTATCAATCATTGCCAGAGTCGGGATTGACAGGTACGATGAAAGGCATGTTTAAAAAATATCCTTTCGCTATTGGTAAAATTAGAGCTAAAAGCGGTACGATTACGCGTGTGCGCGCCTACAGCGGATACGCTACCACGATGGATGGGCGTTTAGTTGTTTTCTCTATTATCCTCAATAATTTTACCTGTTCGCAGACTGAAATACGGAAGCGGCTGGAGGCATTTATGGCGGATTTGGTGAAATTGTGATTTCAATCAAGCAGAAATGATGGATATAATCTTTCTTATTTTGCAATTTTTCGCTTAAACTGTTATTTTTTACAACTTTAAGCTCAATTAAAATATTGAGTTTTGGCTTAAATGATTACTTTTGTTAAATTTAAGTCGAATCATGGAAATAATTACAGGCAGAAATCAAGAGATAGAAATCTTCAAAGAGGCTAAAAACTCTGGTCAATCAGAATTTATAGCTGTAACAGGAAGAAGAAGAATTGGTAAAACATTTCTTATCAATTACTTTTTTAAAGAAGATATTTGCTTCTACATGACAGGCGTACAAAGCCAGCCTGCCAAAACACAATTGCGAGCTTTTGCCAACGAATTAAGTCACCGAACAAAAAGAATTATCAGTACGCCAGAGAGTTGGTTGGAAGCTTTTGCCATATTGAGAGATTATGTTGAAACCATTAAAACGACTGAAAAGAAAGTCATTTTTTTTGATGAATTGCCTTGGATTGACACCCAAAAGTCGGGTTTTTTGCAAATTTTCGCCCATTTTTGGAATTCTTGGGCAGCATGGGAAAAAAATATCATTTTAGTTATTGCGGGATCTTCTACTTCATGGATTGTCAATAAAGTCTATAACGACCCTGGTGGACTTCACAATCGAGTAACAAAACGAATATGGCTCGAACCTTTTAAATTGGCAGAAACAGAATCCTTTTTAAGGAGTAAAAATATCACACTTACGCGTTATGAAATCACCTTGATTTATATGGCTTTCGGAGGCGTGCCTTTTTATTTGAATGAAGTAAAGGTGGGGGAAAGTGCAGCACAATGCATAGAAAGACTATGTTTTGCAGAAGGCGGCATGTTGAAAGATGAGTTTGAAAACCTTTATACCTCAATTTTCCACAAACCAGAAGCACATCTGCGGATTGTCAAGGCATTAGTCAAGCGTCCTTATGGAATAGAGAGAATAGAACTTTTGAAGCAAGCAAAAATGACCAATTCTGGTAGTACAACTAAGATATTGGATGAATTGATAACCACTGGTTATGTGCAGTATCTGATTCCTTATGGTAAAAATGCAAATAGTGGAAAATATATATTAGCAGATTTTTACTCTCGTTTTTATTTAAATTTTATCAGCAATCGGAAAATATCAAATTGGATGAGCCATATGAATAGTAGTACATACAAAACATGGTGTGGTCTTGCTTTTGAATGGTTATGCCATCTTCATAGAAAAGAAATCGTCAAAGCTCTTGGCATAAGTGGTATTCAAACAAGTACAAGTTACCTCAATATCAAAGACGATGCGGGCAAAATGACCGCTCAAATTGATATGCTGATAGACCGTGCCGACAATGCTTTGAATTTATGTGAAATAAAATTTTCAAATGATGTTTACACACTTACTAAAGGAGAAGCAGACATTATTCGTAAAAAAATCTTTTATCTTAAAGAACAATTAAAACGTCATAAATCTATTTTTCCAATTATGATCACGACTTTTGGATGTGAAAAAAATATGCATTATTTGGGTCTTATTACCAATCAATTGGATATAGATAGTTTGTTCAGTAGTTAACTTACTTCGCTGAAAAATGAACCTCCGGCACATAACCCGCCTTAAAAACAGCCACATAACTGAGGGGTGTCAAAACAGTTACTTCTTGATTTTTGTCAATCTGAAAAACCTTGGTATAGCCGCTAAAAGACCATTCGTAAAGGTTTTGCTGATACCATAAATAGGCTTTGCCTATTTCATCCAATGTTATAAAAGTGCCATCAGGTAAAGCATTTAAGATTGATTTAAAAGTCTTTTGCAAACCGTTTTTATCTAATCTTTCTTGATGAATAATGGCGTCAATGATGTCCATTTTAGTTTTAGATGTCAAACCATATTGTTCGCCATTGGCTTTTAACCAAAGATCTTTAAACCGCTTAAAATCGGCATGGCGACAAAATCCACACGGGCGATGCCCTGCCGCAAATGCCGTCGCTTCATCCAAAAAGAACAATTCTGTCCAACGATTAGGCGACATAACGCTTCTGCGCGAGCCTTTATACTCTAAAACACACGTTATCCAATATTTGACAGCATGATTTTTAATAATTTCCTTGCGCTCGTTGTGGATGACGCCTCTGTTGCCTGTCCATGCACCTCGTTCAGGCGTAGAGATGAGCGTGCTGAATGGATTAACTCGATTCTGTAAAGGCATATTCGTTGAGTTTTATACCAAAAGTAGTGATAAAGGTTTGATAAACAGATTTATAGATATTTGTCATCTAAAATTGCTCGAATTGGGGGCAAACTGTCCACAAGTCCATAAAAAACCGACTTGTGGACAGTTTGCCCTAATAAAACACTTTTAAACGAGGTCAACAATGATGAATTATCTTAAAGGAGATTGAGTATTAAGTTAAAATATCAAAATTGAAACTTATCTTTGAAAAATATTTAATAGCTTCGTTGAGTTATTAAAATTATTACAATCTGAGAAATCCTAAATTCAATTTCAATCTGTTATTAATTAAGTATGAAATATATTGTCCAATTCATTTTTATCCTTACTATCCTTTTCACAACGTTCGCTTGTAATCAAAATCGTGAAAAACCGGGTGGCTATCAAGGAGGCGATCAAAAGGAGTCGAATAAAAATAATGGTTTCAACGACCTCGTAGCCGATTATGAAAGTAAAGACCGCCTCATTTGGCAAAAGCCCGACATGGTCATCACGCGCCTCGGCGATTTGAGTACTCAGACTGTTGTGGATTTGGGTGCAGGCACGGGTTTCTTCGCCTTTCGCATAGTCAATCAAGCTAAAAAGGTCATCGCTTTGGATATTGACCGCCGCTTCATCACTTTTATGGACAGTGCCAAAACGGAGCTATCCCCTCAGTTGCGCGAGCGTTTTGAGACGCGCCTCGTGGATACTGACAATCCTAAACTCAAAGCAGGAGAAGCCAATGCGGTTATCATTGTCAACACCTATATGTACATCCAAAACAGAGTCGATTATATGAAATTACTTCGGGCTGGCATCGCTAAAGGCGGCAAAGTCCTCATAGTAGATTACAAGGAGAAAAATATTCCCGTTGGTCCGCCTGTCAGCATCAAAGTACCCCTCAGTGTGGTGGAAAAAGAACTAAAACAAGCGGGCTTCAAGCAAATTATTTCTGACGATACGTCTTTGGATTATCAATATATTATTACGGCGGTGAATGAGTAGCTTTGAGTTATGAATTATAAGTTATGAGTGATGATTAGTTAACTGATTGATAGTCAAATATTTATAATTTTATTGGCATGATTTTTTTTAATATTTTGACTTAATATTTATAATTTTAAAACTATAAAATCCAAAATGAAGAATCGATTAATAATCACAACAACTTGTGTTCTCTTATTCATTACTATCCATCTTTCAGCCCAATCTTTAGAAGGCGATTTTGCTACGAATCGCTTGATTGTTAAACTGAAAGAAGCTTATCAAAATATTCTTCTAACAAGGCAAACAGCTACTAACTTTTCATTCGGCATAGCGGATATTGACCGATTGAATGCTGATTTGGGTTGTAATAAAGCGACCTTAATTAGAGGCGGCGGCGAAATTAGAAGCATTATTTTGGAATTTAAAAATCCGATTGATATTAGAAAAGCGGTGTCCGATTATCTCAATACAGGGAAATTCGAATACGTAGAGCCTGATTTCATCGGGCACGGTGCTGGCATGGAGGTTTGCCCGCCTGAGTTGACGCCCAACGATGGCTCATTTAGTCGTCAATGGGGTTTGAGAAATGATGGTTCTTTCAACCTCGGTACGGTCGTCGCTGGCAATGATATTAAAGCCGTTGATGCATGGAACATCACGACTGGCAACCCCTCAGTAAT
>JAYUUR010000558.1:0-7867 GCA_043754475.1 Saprospiraceae bacterium
ATGAAACCATTTCTGGCTAACAGGCTTTTCAGCTTGTCTTGTTCTTCGTCTAATTTAACGACTTTATATTGATAGGGATTAGCAACGTTCTCTTTCAAGGAGGCGTTGCCGTCTTTATCAAATTTGATTGGCAGGTTTTGGAAGCACATATATTTTTATTTAAATTTAGTTATACTAATTTTAATACTTTCGCTATTTGCACCAAGTTGTTATCAACAGAGCCAAGACCCTCATTGAGTTGACTTAAGGCACCATTGATTGTGCCTAAATGCCCTGCAAGGGGTTTTGAATCGTCTGCTATTTTTTGCAGACCACCTGCTAATTTTTCCAAATAATTACCTGCCCTTCGCAAAGCAACAATAATTAGGATAAGATAAATAACCAATAGCAAAACGACCAATGCAACTATGGCTACTGTAATGATTGTTAAAGTATGCAACATATTTTATTGATTTTTTTCAGCTCTACTTTTTAATGCGCCACCCAATGCGGCTGAATGTTCATTAATTTGACCCGCTACATTCAAAATACCCGATGCCACTTCAATGGTGCTATTGAGTGCTTTAATATGCTCTGTATTATTCGCAATGCCAACCCCAGCCTCCAGCATTTCACGGAAATAGCGTTCGGTATTGCGGGCTGCCTTCAAGACACTGTTCAGAAGGTTCACTATGAAAGGCAGTACCAAAACGGTAACGACCAATAGAATTATCCATAAAACATAAAGTGCATTCATATTAATTATATTTTTCCTGTTTGAGTGCTGCATTGATTGACTGTACCAGCGAATCGTCCACAGCTTTTAATCCTTCTCCTGTTTTTATAAGTCCTTCATTTAATTTGGTGACTTCGGTGGGTAAATGCCCCGTTTCCGTTTCGATGGCACGCAGCCCTAAGCGCAATTTTGCCAAAAAACTTGCCCCACTACCCCCAATACGTTGTAAGCAATTGTTGATACTGGATAGGCTTATTATCAAAACGATAACCAAAGCCAAGACTGCCAGTATGGTGATGAGCATTAAAAGTGTTGTCATAATTAAAAATTAATAACCTTTTGAAAATCAATATTTTAGACCCCCTCAGTATTTTGCCGTTAATTTTTTGAAAGCATACAAGCAGGGCAACCGGGACAGCCTTCAATATGGCTCTCCACTACCTTTGCTTGTTTATAAATTTCCTGTGCATTGCCCAGTATTTCCCCTGCTACATGGTTTGTTGTAGAAAGAAATATGGGAATGTGAATGGTGTTATTAGCCACCAATTTTCCCTGCGTCCAGATTTCATTCGCAGCAGTATCAATTTTTAAAGCGGTATTCAGGATAAGTCTTAAAAGCAGTGCTACCACAATAATTACGACGACACCAATCACCAAAGACACACCCCATACTGTCGTTATCGCTTCATTTGAATAGTCCATATTATTTTATTTTTTAGTATCTAAATCATGTAAAGCATCGGCAACTAAAGTCAAATGATTTTTAATATCGCTTGACCCTTGTAAAATTTGTCCAGCCACTTCATTAGTTGTTTGAAGTCCCCAAATGCTGCTTGTATTTTCTTTGATTTCAACCACAAGCCCCAATGCTGCGCTCGCCAAACGCAAAATTCTTTTAGCCGCCGCATTGACCAAAAGCAAAAGAGCAGCAGCAGCAATGATTAGGACAGTTGCCACTATCAACCAGAAATACCAAGATTCATATAAAGCATTGTCATTCATAAATAAAAATTTTTAAACTTTTGTCAATCTTTTCGTTCCAGTTCCCGGTTTTGGAGAATTTGCAAATTGCAGTTTCTCATAAAAAAAATGCGTTATGTTTTCAAACGTACTTGGTTTTTCAACATGACCCCACCCAGAGGGCACTTTTTTATCAAGCCAACGGGGTGTTTTGTTATGAAAAGTTTGTGAAATGTTACGCAAATTGCGAATCAATAAACCTGTTGTGCGGGACAAGTTAGAAGATACAATAGTGCCAGGCGGCTTTTCATAAAATGGCGCAAATGAGTCAGGGAAACCAGGCATTGTGCAACCAATACAAGGAGCACCAACATTCATACAACCTCCAACATGATTTAATGCCCCTCTTTTATTGATATTGCATTGTACAACTGGACCCCAACAGCCTATTTCTACCAAACATTCCTCGTCACCATAATTTTCAGCAAATATACCTTCTTCATAAAATCCTGCACGCGTACAACCTCGATGGACGGTTTGGTCGAACAACCACGCAGGTCTGCCCAATTCATCAAATTCGGGTAAAGGTCCGATACCGTGCAGATACATCAAAACAGCCACAATTGTTTCTGTAATATTATCCCCTTGTGGCGCACACCCAGGAATATTGACAACGGGTAGCCCTAAAGAACTTCTATAATCTTCACCGAGAAAATCCATCACCCCGGTTGCATTCGTTGGATTGCCTGCGGCGGCTGGAATACCGCCCCAAGTAGCGCACGTACCAACCGCAATGACAGCGGCTGCCCCTTTTGCCAATCGTTTTACCCATACGGCAGAAGGAATAGGTTGTGGGTCGCCGTTTTCATCATCTTCAACGCCCATTCCAGACCAATAGCCGCCTGTACTACCCGCAAGGACTTCATCCATAATTGACCCTTCGCACAGGACGACATAAGGAGCATTCAATTTTCCCTGCGCCGCGAGATGAAAAGGACGCATAAATTTTTCACCCGCTACCACTGACAAAACAGGATGATGCAGCACAACTTTTGGCACTCCCGGTAGATTGCCAAGTAGCAAATTTTCGACAGATGGCATAGTTGCGCCAACGGCAGCAATAGAACAGCCATCGCAACTGCCACCTGCTAACCAAAAAGCGTGGACTTCTTCAATGGCATCAGGTAATAACGGTGTTGAAAATTGATTACTCATTTTATTGATTTACAAAAAATAATTGTGTGAAAAATAATTTTCACAAAACAAATATAGCTTTCACAGTTCATTTTACCAAAATATGTTTCGATATTAATTAGAAAACATTTTCTAATTTTTTTCTTTCTATCTTAGCACCCCTCAGTATAATTTGTCAAAAAACCATAATTTTACATCTATGAGTGAAATGTCAACCAAAGCTAAAATCCTTGAAGTTGCTGTAAGATTGTTTAATCAACAGGGTATCCAGAACGTACGCCTTCAACAAATTGCTGATGAAGTGGGGATAAGTGTTGGGAATCTTGCCTATCATTTCCATGACAAGAAAAAAATTGTGAAAACTATTGTTAGTGTTATTGATATAGAGTTTGCCAGTGCTTCCAGAAGGTGGAAATATTTGCAACATCTTATAGATTTTGATAATCAACTGTCCCACCATTATAAATTTTTAAACACTTATTCTTTTTACTTTTTAGATGTCGTGGATATTAAAAGATTTTATTCTGAGATTTATGGAGAGCATAACGCCCAAGTTGAGCAATTTATCCATAATTTGACATATTGGTTAGAAAAGAGTGTGGAAAGAGAGCTATTTTTACCGCCTAAAAGAGCAGGGCATTACGCCGATATAAGCAAAATGATATGGTTTATCGGTGCTTTTTGGATGAGTCAAAAAAGAATCTTGGACGAGGAAGAAGATTTTGAAATGGGTTTTAAGAAAATGATTTGGCAACAGATAGAACCTTGCTTTGCGCCCAAAGGGAAGACAGAATTTGAGATGATGATTGCCCCTGCATTATACATTTAAATTTGTAGGCTTAATATAATTTCATATAATTTTAAAAACCATTAAATAAACCACTATGTGTTTAGCAATCCCCGGTAGAGTCACCCATATTTTGAATGAAGGCAAAGATGAAATGCGGATGGGCAAAGTGACATTCTCAGGCATTCATAAAACAGTTAACTTGCATTTAGTCCCAGAGGCGGTTGTGGGCGATTATGTTTTGGTACATGTCGGCGTTGCCATGACGGTAGTAGATGAAGAAGAAGCCTCTCGTACACTGATTTTTTTGAAACAGATGGGAGAATTAGACGAAATTACTATGGAATAACTTTTACATACCATAAAAATTTTTAAATGAAAATAGCAATCGTTGGTAAAGGGGGAGTCGGTAAAACAACTATCAGTGGCACTTTGAGCAGAATTTTTGCACAACAGGGTAAAAAAGTATTGGCTATTGATGCCGACCCTAACCCCAATCTGTCCACAGTCTTAGGTTTAAAGCGAGATGCACCTCAACCCAAACCCCTCAGTACCGACATTTTGGAACGGGTTGACGATGGAGAGGGGAAAACAAAAATAATTGTCAAATTTCCTTTGCAAGAAGTCTTAGACGAATATGCACAACAGGCACCCGATAATGTCACGCTGTTGATGGTGGGCAAACCTGAAGTGGCAAATAGTGGCTGTATGTGCGGTTCTCATGCCTGTGTAAGAGCATTAATCCACAGTGCTTTAGAGGAATCCAGCGACCATATTACGATTGTAGATATGGAGGCTTCTTTGGAACATATGAAAAGAGGCACTTCGCAGCACGTAGATGTCATGCTCGGCATTGTAGAGCCTTATTATCGCTCGCTCGAAGCTGTTGCCCGATTTGCCGACCTTGCCAAAGGACTTGATATAAAAAAATTCTGGATTGTTGCCAATAAAGTTAAAAACGAGGAAGATGAAAAAGCAATCCGCCAGTTTTGTACTAAAATGAATTTGGATTTGCATCTTATCATCCCTTTTGAAGATAAAGTGACGGAAGCCGATTTGCATGGCAATTCATTTATTGACCATTCCAAAGAAAATGATGTTGTGAGCGCACTGACTCGGTTAGCCAACGAATTATCTTTAAATTGAGGTGGCGACTTATCATATCCATATCACAGGGCGGGTGCAGGGCGTGGGTTTTAGACCTTTTGTTTACCGCCTTGCTCAACGATTTCAATTAAAGGGTTGGGTTAAAAATGCAGAAGACGGTGTACATGTTGAAATCAATGCAGAGGAAACAACGGCACACGATTTTTTGAAACATATCCTTTCTGAAAAACCTGCACAAACGATTATTGAACATTCAACACTGAAAATAGCCCCCCCTCAGTATTTTGAGCATTTTAACATCCTTGAAAGTGACCAATCAGGTTTTAAAAAGTGGAACATCCCGATGTCATCGGGAATAAAATTTACACCCGATTTTTCAATCTGTTCTAATTGTAAAACCGAGCTTTTTGACCCGCATAACTGCCGCTTTGGTTATGGTTTTATTACTTGCACAGATTGCGGTCCCAGATATTCCATTCAAATAGAAAAACCTTTTGATAGAGAGACTACGACGATGAAATCGTTCATGGTTTGTGAAACCTGTAAAGCGGAATACAACACGCCTTCTGATGTTCGCTTTTATTCGCAAACAAATTCCTGTGCAAGCTGTGGTATTCAATTAGAGCTTTTTGATAAAAATAAGAGTAAAATAGCTGTTGAAAACCCAATAACCCACATTGTTCAAGCGATTGAACAAGGTAAAATTGTTGCTGTTAAAGGCATTGGTGGCTACTTATTATTGTGTGACGCAACGAATGAAACCACTATTCAAGAATTAAGACAGCGTAAAAATAGACCTCGAAAACCTTTTGCTGTTTTGTATCCCAACCTTGACGTTTTGAGGCAGGACGTAAATTTGAGTGAAACGGAAGAGCAAATATTATTAAGTGAAAAAGCACCTATTGTTTTAGTGGGGATAAAAGAAAAAAGGGCAAGCACAATTGCCTTGAAAAGTATTGCACCCAACCTTCATAAAATCGGTGTGATGGTGCCTTATGCCCCTTTGTTATGCTTAATTACTGATGGTGCATCCCGATACAATCGGGAGGGGGCATCAAAACCATTGATTGCCACAAGCGGAAATATCAGTGGCTCACCCATTATATATGATGATAATGAAGCCATCAATCAATTGTCGCATTTTGCCGATTTGATTGTGACGCACAATAGGCAAATTGTCGCCCCACAAGATGATTCTGTGGTTCAGTTGGCAGGTGAAAAACCGATATTGTTGAGACGGGCAAGAGGCTATGCTCCTGCCTATTTCGGGGCTTTACCTGAAAAACCGATGGACGGTATTATTGCTATGGGCGCAGATTTGAAAGCCACAATTGGTATAAGTCATCAACGGGAATGGACAATAAGCCAATATCTGGGCAATCAAGAAAGTTATGAAGCCCAACAAAGCTATGATACGGTAGCCCAACATTTAATTCAGTTGACGGGTGTAAAACCTCGCTTAATTTTAGTGGATAAACATCCCCTTTATCATACAAGCCAAAACGGGCTTGGTTGGGCAAAACGGGATAATTTGGAAGTGGCATTTGTGCAGCATCACGAAGCCCATTTTGCAGCTGTTTTACAGGAAAATGATTTGATTAAAACGGATACACCCGTTCTGGGCGTGATTTGGGATGGTACAGGATATGGCAGTGATGGAAATAGTTGGGGTGGCGAGTTTTTCACCTATCAAAATCATGCGTTTCAACGGATTTTTCACCTTAATTATGTACCTTTAATCGTAGGTGATAAAATGGCAAGAGAACCCCGTATTTCAGCAATGGCATTTTGTCATAAGCAATTGGGTGTTGTTGATTCGTCTCAATTATTTGGGGATGTACCATTTCTAAGTGAAAAATTCTCTAAAAATGAGTATGCTGTTTATACTAAAATGTTGGCGCAGCCTAATTTATTTACAAGCAGTATGGGTCGGTTATTTGATGCGGTTGCTTGTTTGTTAGGGTTGATTGATAAGGCTTCTTATGAGGGTGAAGCCGCTTTGTATTTGCAACATTTGGCTGAAAATACTGCGGGGGGGCGCAATGCGACACCTTACACTGTTGTTTTTAATGACAATACAATTGATACGGATGCCATTATTAAAAACATTTTAAACGACCTAAAACAAGGCATAGAACGGGCGAAAATTGCCTTGAAATTTCACTTAACCTTAGTCCAAATGATTAGATTTGTTGCAGAAAAATCCAACTGCCAAAAGATTGCTTTTTCAGGCGGGGTCTTTCAAAATAACTTGCTGGTGCAATTGATAGTGCGTGATTTAAAAAATTATAATCTTTATTTTCATAAAGAATTATCGCCAAATGATGAAAATATTGCGTTTGGGCAATTAGCGCATTACCATATTCAACACTCATCATTCACCATTTATCATTAAAAAATGAAATATGTAACAGAATTTAGAGACCCGGAATTGGTTCATTCCTATATAGATGAACTGAACCGCATCGTTACCCACCCATGGAATATCATGGAAGTTTGTGGCGGACAAACCCATAGCTTGGTGAAAAACGGCATACTCACTTTATTGCCCTCTAAAATCACCATGATTCACGGACCAGGTTGCCCTGTCTGTGTTACACCTTTGACGTTGATTGATAAAGCTATTTATTTGGCAGAGAAAAAAGGGGTTGTTTTGTGCTCTTTTGGCGATATGTTGCGTGTACCAGGGTCTAAAAAAAGCCTTTTAGATGCAAAGGCAATGGGTGCTGATGTCCGCATTCTATATTCCCCTTTGGAAGCGGTGCAATTGGCGCAGAAAAATCCTGATAAAGAGTTTGTTTTTTTTGCCGTCGGTTTTGAAACAACCGCTCCTGCCAATGCTTTGTCAGTCGTTCAAGCGCAGCAGTTGGGCTTGAAAAACTATTCTATTTTGACTTCTCACGTTATCGTGCCACCTGCGATGGAAGCCGTTTTAGATGATCCAGATAATCAGGTTCACGCTTTTTTAGCCGCAGGTCATGTGTGTACCATCATGGGCTTGGACGAATACTATCCAATTGCCGAGACTTATAAAATACCGATTGTGGCAACAGGTTTTGAGCCCGTGGATTTGATGCAAGGCATATTGATGGTAGTCCGCCAAT
>JAYUUR010000559.1:0-2660 GCA_043754475.1 Saprospiraceae bacterium
AGCGGTTGCTCATTAGCTGTCAGATAGATGAATTTATTTTTAGTGATTTTCACTTTATCAAGGTCTTCTCTAATCCAATCCGAAATTTGATAGCCTTTGTTTTCCATTTCTGTCAGCAGATTGCGGTCATCCATTTTACGGCTATCAAAATATTTTTTACCGCCGCCAATAAAAAAATCAATATTGGAATTGAGAATATCCAACGAAATCGGCTCATAATCAGCGCGGCTTTTCACGTGTGCAACGAATGAAGCAGGCGTAGCATGTTGAATATTGCAAGTCACCACCATCCCTGTTGCCAAGCCTTTTTTCTTGGCAGTTTCCATAATGGTCTCGCGCGGCACAGAGTCTTTATCAACGCCAATAGCACCATTATACGTTTTTTCACCGATAGAAAAAGCCGTTGCACCGGCTGCTGAATCGGTAATAATAGTCGAATCTTCCGCTGGATAATTGATATGAAGACCGACATATGGAAATTGCTCGAGATTAAGTTTGCCACTGTTCATGTAATAACCTGCCGATACTTGAGTCAATCCCATGCCATCGCCTATCATTAAAATAATGTTTTTAGGTCGTTTGGCAACGATAGATTTGCTCTGAACAATGGCTTCTTGTGCTTTATACTGAGGGGTACATGATGCGACAAAAATGAATATGCTGAAAATAGCGAATGTTTTTTTCATTGAAAATCAATTATTTATATAGTATTTAAATTTAACTTTTAATTATTTAGTAAAAAAAATTATTCAGGTAAAAAAGCTTCAAATTTTTCAATAGGCAATGTCATTAATTTATTATTAACTTTTAATGTTAGGCTGCCCTCACCATTAATATTGGGTTTGGCTACTATTTGGTCGCTGTCTCTTACTACGCGCATGACGACTGTTTCACCTGCTTTTAATGTCATTTTAGCCGTATTATTTTCAAAAACAGGGTTGAGAATCAATTGCCCACCATCACCCAAAACGGTCAGTTTAACAATTTCGACTGAACATTTTCTCTTGGCTTTGATAGAAATTGTATAATAATCGTTGCCCAAATTGGCTCCGCCCATTTCCTCTTTGGGTACGCGTCCTTTAAAACCCGTATTGCTCTTTGTGCATTGGGTGATTTCTACAATTTTTTTTTGCGCTTCACAACCGTAAGTAAGGCACAATGCAAGGCAGAATAACAGATGCTTGATTTTCATGATTTTTTATTTTTAATTATTTGAATTGGCAAATTTAAGCCTATGATTTTATAGAGATTGATTAAATATTTTGACGCAATTTTAATGTAAATGTACATTTTTTGATGAAAAAGCTTTCCATACTGAGGGGGTAAAAGAGATAAACCTCATCTTAAATGATTGTTAATGGTACATCGAATAGTTAACTAAATACATCAGAAAAGCCCGATTATGTGTTTTTGCTGTTTTAATCTGCACTTTGTCACAGTATTTGATTATTAACAAATTCATAATCAATACAACGCTTATGCTACTTATACATAATTACAAAGAATGAAGAAAATTGCAATTATTGGGGTTTTATTATTAATTCAGTCGCTTATTCTGAAATCGCAAACAGTTATCAATATTTCAAAAGATGAGATGATTGACGTCAAAAAGAACATTCTTTGTTTTAAACAAGGGGAAAAATCGGCTCTCACTATCGATGATATTTTAAATAATAAAAATCAAGGTATTGTTTTTAATCCTCTTAATAAAAACGCCATCAGTGACTTTCTAACAGGTGTACTATGGATAAAATTCAGCGTCAATAACCAAACTTCTCAAAAGCTTTTTATAGATTTCAACCCTATAGTTGCCGATTCTATTAGCTTATATGCCATCGATGAAAATGGTCGGATGGTGAAAACTCAGACAGGGCAATTGATGCCATTCAGTGAAAGAAGCATCGAACATACCAATCAGAACCTTGAACTATTAGGTCAAAAAAATATAAGTCAGACCTATTATATACGCCTCGTCAGTAGTTTATCCACTTCATATAGAATCAGGGTCGGCACTGAAAGAGCCATTCTGAAAAATTATCATAGTGCTGATGTATTTTATGGGTTTTTTTACGGCTTTATTGTCTTAGTTATCTTGCTCAATTTTTCAATTTATTTTGCTCAACAAACGCCACTATATATTTGGTATGCCTTTTATATGCTCAGTATGCTTTGTATGTTGACATCTTTCAATGGCAATATGCATGAGTGGTTTTTCTACGATACCCCTCAGTATAATCCTCTTTTATACATCTTCAATATGATTCCGAGCATTTTAGCTTGTGTTTTTACGATGCATCTTTTGAAAGTGAAAAATCTTATGCCAGCATATTATAAAGTATTGATTTACATTGTTTTAGCTAAAATTGCTGTCTTTTTTTATGCTTTCTATGATATTCAATTTGGTATCGATTTTACGCATTTTATAGCTATCCCGATTATTGCTACGAGTTTATTTGTAGCTTGTCAATCATGGAAAAAAGGTAATTTTTCAGCCAAATATTATATGCTTGGCGGTGGATTTCGGCTGATGAGTATTGTTGTAATTTACTTAAAGCACTTTGAAATTATTAATTGGCACATTGAAAATGAGCGCATTTTATATACCGGTATTTTGCTCGAAGTATTATTTTTAACCATTGCCATTGCTCACCGTTTTAAAG
>JAYUUR010000560.1:0-2656 GCA_043754475.1 Saprospiraceae bacterium
AATCGCTCAAGTGTATGGTCATATCATCGAGGCGGGTATTTATAGAGCGTCGTGTATAAAAGTAGCGGAAGCCGCCAAAGTGATAGAAAATACCCAAAGGGATATTAATATTTCTTTGATGAATGAATTAGCCATTATTTTTGACCGCTTGGGGATTGATACCAGAGAAGTGATTGATGCCGCAGGAACAAAATGGAATTTCAATAAATTTTATCCAGGTTTAGTCGGTGGACATTGCATTGGGGTTGACCCCTATTATTTATTGCATAAAGCAAGAGAAGTCGGCGTAGAACCGCAAGTGATAGCCAGCGGACGCCGCATCAATGATAATATGCCAGCCTTTATTGCTAAACGTTTGGTGCAAATGCTGATTCAGCAGGGGAAAAACCCCAGCACATGCAAAGTATTGGTTTTGGGCATCACTTTCAAAGAAAACGTAGCGGATATTCGCAATTCTAAAGTAGCAAATTTGATTCAAGAACTGATGGATTATTCCATTTATGTGCATACTTACGATCCGTGGGCGTCACCTAATGAAACGGCGCATGAATATAAATTGGCATTAGTGGATAGTATTGCCTCAGGTTATGATGCCGTAGTAGCCGCTGTTTCGCACGACGCCTTTTTACAATTTGATGGTGACTATCTCAAGTCTATTATGACAGATTCTCCAATTTTGATAGACATTAAGGGTATGTTTCCGAAGGAGATGGAAGGGATTAAGGTGTGGCGGTTATAAGTATGAAAAAATTACATGTCAGCTACCCCCTCAGTATTTGGTTATGTTTTTCTATAAAAATCCTTTAATTTTGACTATATTTTAATTCACAAAATATTAGTATCATGCAAGAGGAGAAAAAAATAATTAATCCCAGTTTTGAAAATTGGGTCAACAATAACCGAGATTTACTGAAAAAGTATAAGGGGAATTGGATTGCCTTCAATGAAGAGTTAGGTGTAGTAGCATCAAAAAAAACGTTAGAAGAAACGGAAAAGGAAGCTGCTAAAACCACTACCGCGGTCATTTATTATTATGTAAATCCTCATGTGTACGGTGGCTATCGGTTTTTACCCATTCACTTTAATACCGTAAAAATCCACCCATGGCAGCCACTAAAATTGATTAAACTAAAAGGTGTAGATGTAGAAATAGATTTAGAAATGTTGATAGATTCAGGTGCCGATTGTTCTTTGATTTCTTATGAAACAGGTTTGAAATTAGGATTATCTACTTCACCATTAGAAGATACATTAGAAGCGCACGGTGTAGGAGGTGGAAAAGTAGAATATGTTATTCGTAAGTTACAAATTACAATAGATAATAAAACATTAAAAGTACCTGTTGCGTGGGTACAAACTAAAGATTGTACGGATGAAATAATTGGGAGAGAAGTTATTTTCGATTATTTTAATATAGAATTTAGGCAATCGGAAGAGAAAATTATTTTCACGCCTGTGAAAAATATTTTATAAAATCAATAATGCCCGTTTCAAAAATACAAATACTCCTTCAACAAGGCGAAAACAATGGTGTCGAGTTTAAATCGGCAACTGTTTCGCCAGATGGATTAGCGAAAGAAATAGTCGCTTTTGCCAATTCTTTTGGTGGAAGTATTTTAATTGGTGTGGAAGATGATGGTACTATTACAGGTGTCAATAATTCAAATCAAGTTGAAGAATGGGTAACCAATATTTGTCGTCAAAACGTTGTACCGCCTATTCAAACGACAATCAGTATTGAAAATATAGACAACCACGATGTTTTACATATTGAAGTGCCAAAAGGTAAGGACAAACCCTATCAAACCAACAAGCATCAATATTTGGTCAGAGTCGGTTCGACTAATCGAATAGCAAGTCCGCAGGAACTCATGCGTTTGTTTCAACAATCGGGCATTTTTCATTTCGATGCCACAGGCGTTCCAAATACAAAAATCTCCGATTTGAACTGGGCAAAATTAGACCGCTATTTTGAACAATACAGTGTAGATTTTTCTAATGAATCGGATAAAGAACGCTTGCTTATCAATACCGATTTAATGACAACAGAAGGTGAGGTGACGGTGGCGGGTTTATTAGTTTTTGGTATTAATCCGCAAAAGTTTTTGCACAATGCGTCTATTTCTTTTGCCCATTTTGCAGGCAGTGCTTTAGAAGATACTTTATTGGATAAACAAGTGATAGAAGGTACTTTAGATTATCAAATAGATACTTGTGTAGCCATCATCAAAAATAATATTCAGACCCCCTCAGTCATCAAAGGCGCACAGACAGTAGCGACCCGTTTTTTATACCCTGATAAAGTGTTTAGAGAAATCATTGTCAATGCCTGTTTACATCGCAATTATGCAATAAGTGGTAGTCGTATTCGAGTATTTTTATTCAATGATCGTTTGGAAATCAGAAGTCCAGGTAGATTGCCGAATACTGTTACCGTAGAGAAAATGAAAGTTGGTGTGTCTTATACATCCAACCCTGTTTTACTCAAATTCATGGAAAACCTCCGCTATATCGATAAACTCGGGCGCGGTATCCCGATGGTGTATCAAACGGCACGACAAAACAATAAAGAGTTGATTCTGGAAGAAGTAGGAGAGGAGTTTGTTTTGAGCTTGGCGTTGTAGCTTTTATTCGTAAATTTGATGAAGAAATCAAT
>JAYUUR010000561.1:0-7837 GCA_043754475.1 Saprospiraceae bacterium
ACTCTGAAAATCAAAGATTTTCAGAGTCATTATCTTATTCAGACCCTCGTAGGGTTTATTGCACTTCTTCCTTAGCATTTTCAGTCACTAAAAAACAAGATGCCGCTGCCAAAACCATACAGACTCCCGCTAAAACAAGCGCGTTGCGAGGGTCATCTCCTAAAACAGATTTATAGAAAAGTGGTACTGTCAGCATCCCAATAAATTGCGGCACACAGATAAATCCATTGAAAATACCCATATAAACGCCCATTCTCTCGCCTTTTACAGCATTAGCGAGCATCAAATACGGCATTGACATGATAGAACCCCATGCTAAACCTATTAATGACATCCCAACCAAATAAATCATTTTATCATTTGAAAGTAATGTGATAAAAAATCCAACTGCGCCAATGCTCAAAAATATGGCATGTGTAGCCCGACGACTGCCGACTATTTTAACAATGCGAGGCATAAAAATGGAAATAATAAAACACATAATGCTAAACATGGCGAAACACAATCCACCCCATTTGCTGCCTTCTTGGAAACCCACAGGATTGGCTTCAGGGCTCGGCGCATTGAATGCATATTTGGCAACTGCCAAAGAAAGATACTGCCACATCAACGGTAAGCCATACCATGTAAAGAATTTTACCCACCATAGTTGCCGCATGACCTTTGGCATTTCAGAAAGGGAAGCCAGTATATCTTTAAAAACACTTAACCATAATACACCATACACCACAACAAAAACGCCGATTGCCCATATCAATCCAGCAGTTACTCCACCTGTACGAGAAGCAAATAATCCGCCCATTATAGCTGAACCCAATGACAAGGCTAAATGCCAAAAATTGATATTTTTCTTTTGTTCATCCGTGAAAATTGTCGGATTTTTATAGTTTTCATTGACCGGTGGATATTCTCTGGTGGTGTACATTGTCCAAAAAATAGTCAATAAAATAGCTGCGGCTCCGATATAAAATGGATAACGCACTGCGTTTGGAATACCATTAGAAAGCGATTCTGCATCTGCTGTCATTGCCATCGAAATACCAATGAGTGGCAAAATGAAAGGCATTAAATTAGCCATTGTTTGACCAAAGCCTACCATAAATGATTGTACTGAAAAGCCAGTAGGTCTTTGTTTATTGTTCAACATATCGCCTACAAAAGCTCTGAAAGGCTCCATGGATGAATTTAAACCCGCATCCAATAACCACATTAGGGAAGCTGCCATAAGTACAGATGAAGAATTGGGCATTAAAATCATGGCAATGCTGCCGACAATTGCCCCAATAAAAACATAGGGTTTCCGACGTCCCCATCTCGGTGACCAACTCTTATCCGATAATGCACCAATAATGGGTTGTAGAAGTAATCCTGTCAAAGGTCCGGCGAGCCATAAACCCGGAATAGATGCTTCATCTGCACCTAAATAGCGATAAATGGGTGACATATTGGCTTGTTGCAAGCCGAAACCATACTGAATGCCTAAGAATCCGAAACTCATGTTCCAGATTTGCCAAAAGGAGAGGTTAGGTTTGTTAGTTGTTTTGCTTTCTACTAAATCTGAATCAAGCAGTTGGTTCGCCATAGTTGTTAAGGTTTTAAATTTAGACAAAAAAAAAGAGCAAATTGATTAACAACTCGCTCTCATAAGAAATCACCCGACTGTTATAGTCTGAATCTTTATATGTATGTTCAATATTGTAATTCAATATTGAATTTTATATTTCAATGAATTTAAAGAATATCTTTTGGTCAAATCCAAAATCGTAGTGCAATAATACGCAATTCTCTGATATGCACAATATTTTTTAAAAACTTTTTTAATATTTTTTTAACAAATTTAAAATTTACTACTATTTCAACCAACTATTGTACTTTATTTTCTCCATTTTCTTTATAAATCTCTTGTTTTTAATTGATAATACGCAATATAAAAAAACAAAATCATGAAGAGAGAAGCTGTAATGATAGATTCGGTTGCTGTCAGAAATATCCGCATGTTAGACCCTTCCGCCATGCCTTTTATCATCTTCGGTATTGGAAAAGGAGTTAAGTCATTGGTGGCACTCATGGGCCCGAACATAGCAGCCGTTTTTCCAAATATTCTATCTAAAATTAAATAGCGGATAATGCGCTCAATAAACATGATGTAAGCAAAGTATAAAAACAAGGCTATGCCTGTTCGTCTGAATAAAACGCCCAGCATCAAGCCAAAACTCATGAATGACAAACACATCAAAAAATAGCGTGGTATCATATCTATATTTTCCATCATTCTATTCGCATAAATAGTTTCTGTATTGAAAAAACCGTAAAGCAGAGCGACAATGGTATAATAAAATGTGCCTATAAATGCAATGGCAATAAGAAAATATAATTTTGACAAGAAAAAATCCATCCGACTGATGCCGCTGATGATGTTTTGACGAAGGGTTCTGTTTGAAAATTCATTCGTAACGGTCAATACAGCGATGAAGCCCATGATAAAATAGGCGAGCCAATTCCCCACATACGCCAGCGATTGCCAGATATTCGGGAACATATAATACACATCGGTGCCGCCTAATTCATTGGGCAAATTAATGCTTTTTCCAACTGCCATAAATAAAGGTAGCAGCAAAATATACATCGCTGATAAAACCAAGAAGGGCATATAATATTTAACCTTCAACCATTCGAGTTTGAGGAGATATAGAGCGTTTGTCATGTTTTAGTTTTTTGAAGTGATTTGTAGGAATTCTTCTTCGAGGCGGCGTTTGCGCTCATTTAAATGTGTTAAAACGATGCCTTTTTGAATGACTAATTGGTTAACATCATACGCCGAATAGCCTTCTTTTACTTGAATAATTAAGAAATTTGGCTTGGTTTCGATATTTGAAACGAAGGATGCTTCTGAAAGTACCCCCCTCAGTATTTCGTTGTTTTGAGTCGCTATTTCTATCGTAATATCTTTATTTAGGAGGCTGCCCACTTCACCTGTCATTAATAGGTTGCCGTTTTTTATAATCGCTACGTGCGAGCAGACTTTTTCTACTTCATCTAATATATGGCTTGCCATGAAGATGGTTTTACCTTGCGCTGCTATATTTAATATAGTCTCGCGTACCTCCGCAATGCCTGTCGGATCAAGCCCATTGGTCGGTTCATCGAAGATGAGTACTGAGGGGTCGCCGACCATCGTAGCCCCGATGGCAAGGCGTTGTTTCATGCCGAGCGAATAGGTGCGAAATTGGGCATCTTTGCGATGAGCCAAATTCACTAATTTTAATATCGCATCGAAATCCACATTGGTAGCCCGCTTGATATGCGCGACGACTTCAAGGTTTTGAACGGCATTCATATATGGATAAAAATTGGGTGTTTCTAATAGCGACCCTATTTGTTTTAATGCCTCTGCCCCATTGCCATATTGCCCTTCAAACCATTGATAATGCCCACTGTTAGCGTTGATAATGCCGAGTACAATGCCCAAAGTGGTTGTTTTACCGCTGCCGTTTGGTCCGAGAATGCCATATATTTGACCTTGCTCAACCTCCAAATTGAGCTGATTGACAGCCGTGATGCGTCCGTATTTTTTAGATAGATTGTGGATTCCCAATACTTTCATAAACCTTTATTTTATTGTTCTGAATTGCTCTCTGCCAGCTTTGCTTGGCGCAATGTGACCAAGGCTACAGTTAAAAACAAAAGACCGAAAACAGTCTTGGTGGGTATTAAAATTATAGAGCATACAAGAAGCACGTATGCCAAAATTTTCTGTTGTTTTATCTTCTTAGGACTCATATTTAATATGGAAATTCAGCTAAATAGTTTAATAAAAATGGTTAATTATTGATACTATCAAACAAAATTGTTTGCAAGGGCAAGGTAAGCAAAAATTTTAGAATATATGATAGTTGTGAGTTTTGAGGAAAACAAAGTGCTTAAATACTGAGGGGTTCTCCTGAAATGTATTATTTTTACCCTTATTCACATTTATAACTAATTCAATATCATGCGTATTTCATCTTTAAAATATCTATTTGTTTTCATCGTACCCGCTATCGTTCTCTTTTCAATCAGAGAGAATGGTTTATGGGTTTATTCTGCCTTGATTTTTGTATTTATTTTGATTCCATTCTTAGAATTTATATTCATTGGAACGTCTGAAAATATGACTGACATTGAAGAGCAACTTGCCTTGAAAAACAAAGTATATGACTATATTATTTGGAGTTTAGTACCCATTCAAGTGGCTACTTTATGCTACTTTTTAATAAGGGTGAGTGACCCCTCGCTCTATGTATGGGAGAAAATAGGGATGATGACGGCTATGGGCATGTCGTGCGGTGTTTTAGGTATCAATGCAGCGCATGAATTGGGGCATCGCTCCACAAAACATGAGCAATTGATGAGTAAAGTATTGCTTTGCACCACTCTGTATATGCATTTTTTCATAGAACATAATCGAGGACATCATAAAAATGTCTCTACCGACGAAGACCCTGCTTCTTCAAAATATGGTGAAACCATTTATGCTTTTTATTATCGGTCGGTTAAAGATAGTTGGTTATCTGCATGGCATTTGGAAGCGGTGCGATTGAAGCAAACCAAGCAGCCTTTTTGGAGTTTTTACAATGAAATGCTGGTTTATCAAATCATACAATTGGGTTTGATTGGGCTTATTGCCCTATTATTTAGTTGGCAAGTGCTGTTGTTGTTTTTAGGGGCTGCTATCATGGGTTTTTTGCTTTTAGAAACCGTGAATTATATTGAACATTACGGTTTAAGAAGAAAAAAAATCACTGACAAGCAATTTGAACAGGTTTTGCCTATTCATTCATGGAATTCTGACCATGCTTTAGGGAGGTTATTGCTTTTAGAACTTACGCGCCATTCCGACCACCATTTCAAAGCCACGAGGAAATATCAAGTGCTGCGCCATTTCGATGATAGTCCTCAAATGCCGGCAGGCTACCCGGCTATGATGTTATTATCGCTCGTGCCACCGCTTTGGTTTAAGGTGATGCATAAGCAAATTGCTGAATATCGCACAACCATTAAAGGTTTGGATTTAGCATAAATTGTTTATATTTGCTTTGAAAATCATTTATATAAGTATCTCTAAAAAATCAAATAATGGGCTTTTCTGATTTATGGAAAAAGATTACTCAAACGCCTTCTTTTCAACCGACGCGTATATTCATCCCCGACAATCATACAGATAAAGCTGACCAGTTGAAAAACAGCATTATTACTGCTGAAAAGGATTATTTTACGGTACGCGTCAATGAAATGTACCTCAGTTATAGCAGCAAATGGTTCAGCACTTTCGACCCTGTTGTGTTCGTGGTTTCTGAATTTATATATGGTGGACAAAGGCGAGTTGTGCCTTTCGTTGTCGGACCCGCAATGCTCAAAGGTAAAATGGAAAATCTGCCTGAAGGAATGATTTTTTCAAATACGACTGTTGCCGGAACGCATCCTTATAAAGGCGATTCATTGTGTTTGACGATTGTTTTAAGTCAAGTGAAACAAACGGATTATCTGCAAAAGTTTATTGAAATGATTGAAAGCACCGCCGCAACTTATATGATGGACTTCGCTACGATGGTGAATGATTATATAAAAGTCGCTAAAGTGGTGATGAAAGGCATGGAAAATCTTATGGGCATGGAGGAAACGACGCCTATTGTCGGCTTTCGCAAAGAGATAAATCCCAACGCGGGTGATGATTTTAAACCCGGTTATTCTGTTTTGATTAATAAAGACCAAAGCACCTTGCAAGAGTCTATGTTTTGGGTAAAAAATGATCGATTGTTTTATGGCAATAGTTTAGAAACGGCTGTGCCTTATCGGGATTGTGATTATGTATTGTACAGCATCATGAAAACAACGGCGCGCAATGATACCTCGACATTATTCAGTGCGGTTTGGGATGATGTTAAAAATTATGCCATCAAAGAACCATTTATCAGCGAGGAGAAATGGCAAATTATCAAAAGCAGGATGTTTGGTTTACAATGCGTTTTGACATCAAGCCCTGATTTGACTCAACCGCAAGCCGATACTTTATGGGAATATTATGTAGCCGAAATCAAAAAAATTAGGGCATCAAAAGATCAATTGGGCGATGCCGTTTCTAAGGCATCTTTAGATGATTTTGATAAAAAGGCACTTAATACTTTGAATAATCTTTGATTAAAAAGACAATAGATTTTGGACAGCAGTTCTGCTGCATAGGACACCCCCTCAGTAAAATCATGTTTTAGACGCCATTTTTATATGTTTTTAAGAAAATTAACCAATGAAAGAAAAGATAATTTTTATCACCATTTCGCCCGATTCCATTACTTACCGTGAGGAATCCAATTCGCCGCAAGGAAACAAATTGGATAAAAACGACTTGGATATCCGCATCATCAAGATATTTCACAAGGTGTTGAATACAGCCTTGCCGGGTGATACGACTCAAATATTTGATAGTGAAAATTTCAAAACATTAGGGGCAACGCTTCATAAGATTTTGTTGAATTTTCAAAATGATAACTTCAATTTTTCTAATATTCATAACGATATTCATAAAGGGAAAGATGTCAGGTGCAGAATTGTCTTGGAATTTGATAAAAATGTGGATGGTTTGGCAGAATTACCTTGGGAATATTTGAGCCATAAGGATGAGTTTTTATTCGCCTATCGGGAAACCAATTTTGAACTGATTCGCAAAATACAGCCGACAGGTATCATTCAAATTCCTGAATATACGAATCCTTCCAACCATCTGAATGTCATCCTCATTATTGCCAATCCGAGGGTAGGTAATTGGAATATAGACACTAAAATCGTTCATCAATGCTTCAATGATTTGAAAAAAAAGTATGGTGAAAAAATCAACGTCTTGTATTTTCCTGAACAGTTGGATAGGAAAAATTTCTATAAAAACTTCAAAGATCAACTCAAATCCCTACGCGACAGTGCTCAAAACAGCCGAGAGCCCTACATTGTCCACTTTTATGGTCATGCTTGCACCAAGGAGGGTAAAAGCTGTTTGGTCTTTCCGCCATCAGAAGAAAATTCGAATGAGCCGGATTTTGTAAGTGATGAGGTATTTGATAATTATTTTAGTGGTTCTGCCGATTTGCCTGTTTTGTTTGTCTTGCAAGCTTGCAGCAGCGGTAAAATCATGGATTATAAAAATGAACAAGGCATTGCTTTGCGGTTATCGTCTCGCCGCAGCATTCCTGCCGTTTTAGCTATGCAAAATGACATTAAACCTACCGAATCCACTGCTTTTATGAAAGTATTTTATGAAAAACTCATGGAAGGTCTTGATATTTCATCGGCTGTTCGAGAAGGTAGGACTTACATGGGCAATGACTATCAATTGGAACAAGGCAACTCCCCTTTTAAAGAGAATTTTTTTGGAAGCCCTATTTTGATGTTGACTTCACCGATGCCACCGGTTTTAATTAAAAAAGAAGAAGCACCTATTTCAAATAATCAGGTCAATACTGCATCAAGTAGCCCTGTTTCAATGCAAAAAATATGTATCAATGCTCGGAGGGGCAACCCGGGTTGTAAGCGACCTGTGGCAATGGAAGTGTCTAAATGTGTTTGGTGTCAAAGCACTGAGTTTGTCCCGATTGATACGCCCGATACGCTGACACCCCTCAGTACACCGACTGCCGAAGAACGTAATATTTCAGGCGAAAGAATGACTGATAATTTTAGAGGTGAAATCAGTGGAACAGAAACCAAAAGTGCAGATGCCAGTTCTCAAAATAGGCATTGATTCTTCTCAAACCACGTATTTTTTTCTCGACACATAGGTACAGCTTTGTCATTCAGGAGGAATCTCTTT
>JAYUUR010000562.1:0-2635 GCA_043754475.1 Saprospiraceae bacterium
CCGCTTTTTTTAGAGGCATCATCTATTCTATTCATGCCCACATCAATCACAATAGCGCCTTCTTTCACCATTTCAGCTTTAATAAAATGCGCAACACCAATTGCTGCCACAATAATATCCGCTCGTTGACAAACTTCCATCAAATTTTTAGTTCGACTGTGAGCTATTGTTACGGTGCAATCCCAACCTTTACGTGAGAGCAAAATAGCCATCGGTGTACCGACAATATTGCTGCGTCCGACGACGACGCAATCCTTACCAGCTGTATCAATATTGCATCTTTTGAGCATTTCTAAAATGCCAAACGGCGTTGCAGGCAAGTAAGCGGGCAAGCCTTGAGCCATGCGTCCAAAATTAATGGGGTGAAAGCCATCCACGTCTTTTTTAGGTTCAATGGCTAAAGTGATTTCAGATTCGTCAATGTGTTTAGGCAAGGGTAATTGCACAATAAAACCATCAATATCCTCATTATTATTCAAATCTTGAACGATTCCAAGCAATTCCGCTTGAGTTACATTTACATCTCTCCTAATCAAAGTTGAATTAAAACCCACTTGCTCGCATGAGCGAATTTTATTACCCACATATGCCTCACTCGCAGCATTATTCCCTACGAGGACAGCCGCCAAGTGCGGGCGTTTACCCCCCCTCAGTATAATTTGCTCTACGTCCGTTTTTATTTCATTTTTAATGGTATCGGATAGGATTTTACCGTCAATCAATTGCATATTATGTGGATTTAATAAAGTAAAAAAAGAGCGCAAAATTAAGTTTTCAAATGAAGTATGGGCTATAATGGATGGGGAAATTTAATTTTAGTTTATTTGAATACACCATATAAAGGATTCTAATTATCTTTGCAAGCAACATTTATTTAATTTAAACTGAAATTAAAGTATTGTATTCTAATATTACCCCACCTTTTCATTTGCCCTTACAGAATTCTATAACAGCCTAATATTGGCAATTTTCAATAACTTAAGTTCAAATTGTATGAAAAAAATTACACATTTCATGCTCTTAACAGGAATTTTTCTTTTAAGTAGCTTCGCTGCATTTTCGCAGAAAACAATCAAAGGTACTATCACCGATGCTGAATCCAAAGAGCCACTTCCCGGCGCATCAATCATTATAAAAGGTACAGCTAAAGGGACTTTTACTGATGATAAGGGTCAATATACTTTAGAAGTTCCCGCCGGAGCCACTACTTTGATTTACAGTTTCGTCGGTTACACGTCCAAAGATGTCAATATTGGGGATGCCTCAACGATTGATGTGCTGCTCGGAACAGGCTTGGAGTTGGATAATATTGTCGTCATTGGTTCGCGCAATGCTTCGTGAACTAAAATTGAAACACCTGTACCGGTGGATATTATCCCTGTTAGTCAAGTTTTGAATGAAGTAGGACAAGTCGATTTGAATCAAATCTTGACGTATGTTGCTCCATCCTTCCAATCCTCTCGTCAATCCATTTCTGATGGAACAGACCACGTTGACCCTGCTCAACTGAGAGGTTTGGGTCCCGACCAAGTGTTGGTATTGATAAATGGCAAACGGCGGCATCAATCTTCTCTCGTGAATGTGAATGGTACGGTCAATCGGGGTACAGTTGGAACGGATTTGAATGCGATTCCTGCTTCGTCTATTGAGCGCATTGAGATTCTGCGCGACGGTGCGGCGGCTCAATATGGTTCGGATGCGATTGCGGGGGTGATTAATATCGTTTTGAAACGGGCTACGGGTTTACAAGTGCTTGTATCAGGTGGTCAGCATATCACGCAATATGAAAAAAATAATGCTTGGAATCTATTGAATCCTTCTGCTCAGTTAGACGCTAAAACGAGTGCCAACGATGGTAAAACCATACAAGCGTCCGTTAATTATGGTCTTAAAATCGGTGAAAAAGGCTATCTTAATTTGACGGGTGAATATGTTTCTCGTGGACAAACGAATCGCACGGGTTTGTACACAGGTAGAATTTGGCCCGCAGTAGGTGGTGGTGCTAAAACAGATTCTATTAATGCATCCAAAGGTTTGACCCGCGATGATTTCCAAATGCGGATTGGCAATTCAGAAGTGAAAGGTGGTGGCGTCGTTGCCAACTTTTCATACCCCCTCAGTAATGGGCTTGAAATTTACTCTTTTGGCGGTTTCAATAGCAAAACGGGTAATGCAGCAGGGTTTTATCGCTTTCCAACGGGTTCTGAAGTAACTGCTACTCCAGCCGCTATCAGTACAAAAATATTAGCCATTTATCCACACGGCTTTTTGCCTGAAATTAATTCAGCCGTTACAGACATTTCATTTGTAGCTGGTTTGCGTGGTAAAGTAGGCTCTTGGGATATGGATTTGAGCCAATCAGTTGGTCGCAATCAATTTGATTACACCATTACTAACTCTGCCAATTATTCGCAAGCAGCGGATACGACATTTTCAAGTGCTTTACAAACAGCCTTTAAAGCAGGTGGTTCTACGTTTTCACAATATACCACAAACTTAGATTTTGCAAAAAATCATCCTGTTTTAGGCGGTTTGAATACGGCTTTAGGTGCAGAATTTAGAGCTGACCAATTTGGGATTCAAGCAGGAGAAGAAGCTTCTTGGAAAAATTATAATGTCAAATCAGGTATAGCAG
>JAYUUR010000563.1:0-7767 GCA_043754475.1 Saprospiraceae bacterium
ATTAAGAAATTATCATCGAGTTTTTGAATGACATAAGCCTCATCGTCGGGGGCAATGCTGATACGTAAAAAGCCTTCATCTTCTCCTCTCCGCACAGCAAGTAGGCGATGCGAAGGGCATTTACTGAGGGGTTCGCTGAAATCGAAATAGTCTTTGTATTTTGCAGCGGCTTCCTCTTTTCCTTTTATTAATTTAGCTTTAATGCTTCCTTCTCTATCGAAAAAATTGCGCACTAAATTCCTTGCATTAATATCCTCGCTCACCCGCTCCGCTATGATGTCGCGCGCTCCTGCGAGGGCATCGTCGATGGTGGCAACGGTATCATTTAAATACGCTGCCGCTAATTTTTCAATATTATTGGACTTTTGAGCAAAGAGTTCATTAGCTAAAGGTTCTAAACCTTTTTCTCTGGCAACGGAGGCGCGAGTTTTGCGCTTTTGTTTGAAGGGCAAATAAATATCTTCGAGTTCAGTTATATTATATGTGGCTTCGATACGCCCCCTCAGTATATCGGTCATTTTACCTTGTTCTTCGATACTTTTGAGAACGGCTTCACGGCGTTTTTCCAATTCATTGAATTTTTTGAATTGCGATAAAATATCGCCGACTTGCACTTCGTCTAAAGAGCCTGTGACTTCTTTGCGATAGCGTGAGATAAATGGAATAGTTGCGCCGCCTTCAAAAAGTTCGACAGTATTTTCGATTTGCTTAGGGCGAATACCGAGCGAATCGGCAATTAATTGAAGATGTTTTGGATTCAAAATGTCAGATTTGAATGATGAATGATAAATGATGAGTGATGAGTGATGAATATTTCAAACTATAGATGCAAATGTATAAACGGTTTTTAAGAAAAAAAGGAATAGTGTGAATAAGAAAATAGAATTATCTAAATTTGCCGATAGAAAATATAATCATAACATTCAACTCGTAAACATACTCGCAAGTGACGAAGTTAACACCTTATAATATCAACAAAGTAAAATTGTACTCTACGATTGGCATCTTGATTGTCGTAGCTATCGGTATTACAGCCATCTTGCGGAAAAACAAAGGCGGAGTTAAAGAAATAATAGTAGAAATCAAGCACTTGACCGGCGGGGAAAATGATTTGATAAAAGAAAAAGATGTCAAAGAAATCATCCGCCGAGGATTTGATGATGATGTCAAAGACTCACGTGTGGGGCAAGTAGATGTTCAGCGGGTAGAGCGAGTGCTTGAACAAGACCCTTTCATTGAAAATGCAGAAGCTTTTATAGATGCTGATAATAATTTGACTGTAAAAATATCGCAACGCGAGCCGATTTGTCGCATCAGAGATAATAATGGTTTGAATTATTACCTTGATAAAAATGGTGTAAAGATGCCGCTTTCCAAGTATTTTTCGGCGAGAGTTATAGTGGTTACAGGTGCTATTCCACCCCATGTGCCTGATTTTTTACAGCGGAAAAAATACGGTTTGAAAGACGTTTATAATCTGATTCAACGCCTACAAAGTGATGAATTTTATAAAACATTTATACAACAAATCTATGTGGATGCGGGCATTGAGTTTACTTTAATCCCTGTTTTAGGCGATCAAAAGATACGGATTGGAACAATAGATGATTTGGAAGATAAACTCCAACGCGTGCGTATTTTTTATGAAGAAGCCATGCCGTATGAGGGTTGGCGAAAGTACTCAAGCATTTCAGTTCAATACAAAGGACAGATAGTTTGTAAAAAAAGATGAAATTTTTAAAAAAAGTTTTTTATTTTTTTTGAGCAATATTTCTCAATTTATGTTTATCAAAAACTGTGAATTTGAATTTTATTTCAAGTTTTTTCAATATTTATTTTAAAATTTCATTAAAATTTTATTTAAAATGTAAGTCATTGGTTATCAAGGCTTTGAGAAGGAAAATAAAAGAATAAAAAGAAATTAATTTGAGTAAAAAAAGGAAAAATTAATTTACTTAAATTTGTCTTTTTTTAATATTTATATTGAAAAATATTAAAATTAATCATAATAACCAAACAATTGTTAAAAAAATAAATGTTTTAGCAAATATTGTATTGTTCGATAAAAAGTATATAAATTTGAATGTTTGATTCATTGATTGTCAAAAGAATGTGAATTAAAATTTTTTTAATGTAAAAAATACCGCTATTTTGCAGCGTTTTTAATGCTCAAAAAGCATTACTTTTGTAGAACAGAATCTTACAATGAAAAGAAAGTCAATGTTGATATCGCTAATGCATTGATTTTCAGAGAGTTACTTGGCGTTTATCCGTCATACAAGATGAGAACACTGCAATGAGGTAATTACCTTTATAAACAAACAACTTAATTAGAAACACTTTCAAATCGCCGCATTAAACAAAACAAAAGGATATTGAACGCTATAATTTAACACTCGCACCAACTTAGTTGACTCTGTTGGTGTGACCAAAACTCTTCTTTTGATATGAATGATCAAAAACCTCTCGCTACTGAACTTGTAGTAGCATTGGACATTGGCACTACAAAGGTCTGTGCCATTGCCGGTCGTAAAAACGAACATGGCAAACTTGAAATTCTCGGAGTAGGTAAAGTTGACAGTATCGGGGTGATGCGCGGCGTTGTCACGAACATTGAAAAAACAGTCAATGCTATTTCCGAAGCCATCCAAGCCGCTGAACGTGCTGCCAAAGCCAAATTCTCTCGTGTACACGTAGGTATTGCAGGTCAGCATATCAAGAGCTTGCAACATCGCGGTATTTTAACGCGCGATAACGACCACACCGAAATCAGCCAAAAAGACATCACGCGCCTTGTCAATGATATGTATAAACTCGTATTGCCGCCTGGCGATAAGATTTTGCACGTTATCCCGCAGGAATATACTGTGGACAATGAACAAGGTATCACTGACCCAATCGGTATGAGTGGTGTGCGTCTCGAAGCTAATTTCCACATTATCACAGGTCAAATTTCAGCTTCTAACAACATTCACCGTTGCGTAGAACGCACTAATTTGAAAGTAGAGAGCATGACGCTCGAACCTATTGCTTCCGCTGTGGCTGTCCTCAACGAAGAAGAAAAAGAAGCGGGTATCGCTCTTGTTGACATCGGCGGTGGCACCACTGACATCACTATTTTCCACGAAGGCATTATTCGCCACACCGCAGTAATTCCTTTTGGCGGCAATGTCATCACTTCTGATATAAAGGAGGGTTGTACAGTGATGCAGCATCAAGCGGAGCAAATGAAAGTCAAATTCGGCTCTGCATTAGCAGATGAAGTTTTTGACAACCGTATTATTACAATCCCCGGAATTAAAGGTCGGGATTATAAAGAAATCGGTGAAAAAAACCTCGCCCGTATTATTCAAGCCCGTATGGAAGAGATTTTCGACTATGTGGTTTGGGAAATTCGTCGCTCAGGTTATGAGCGCAAACTCATCGGGGGCATTGTCCTTACGGGTGGGGGCTCTTTGATGCGCGATATTGAAAAACTATGCGAATTTCATACTGGTATGGCGACGCGTATCGGTGTACCGATTGAGCATTTGGCTCATGGCTATCACGAGCAAGTTTGCAGCCCTATTTTCTCAACAGCTATCGGTTTACTATTGAATGGTATTCAGATTGAAGAAGAAGCAGCGCGTTTACGCCCGATTGTAGAGGTAAAACCTATTTTGGAAACAGTGATTGAAACACCAGTCAACACCCCTCAGTCTGAAATGGCTTTTTCTGAAAATTCTAATCAGCAAGGTGGAAAATGGCTTGAAAGCATATTCAAACGCACAAAAGAATGGTTCGAAGCCGAGCCTGATACGGACTTGAAATAGCATATATGTGTTTTGAGATTTTAATTTTTTTAAAAACTTAAAACAACAACACTGTGAAACTAAAACTATAATTTCTCATTCCTAAAAAGAACAATCATGGTTTTCAATTTTAAGCAAGAGGAACCATCAATCATAAAAGTAATTGGTGTCGGTGGTGGCGGTTCAAATGCCGTAACCCACATGTATAAACAAGGTATTGTGGGGGTTGATTTTGCTATTTGCAATACAGACTCGCAGGCAATGGATTTGAGTCCAGTTCCGACTAAAATCGCTTTGGGTCCACTCGTTTCAGCGGGTTTGGGCGCGGGTTCTCAACCTCAACGCGGCAAGCAAGCATGCCTCGAAAGTATTGAGGATGTTAAAAATTATCTTGGAACGACTACCAAAATGCTCTTTATCACAGCCGGTATGGGCGGTGGTACAGGCACGGGTGCTGCTCCAATTATTGCCAAAACGGCTCAGGAAATGGGCATTTTGACAGTAGCAATCGTCACGTTACCATTCACTTTTGAAGGGCGCAAACGCACCATGCAAGGGTTTGAAGGTTTGGATGAATTGAAGAAAAATGTTGATACCATTATCATCATTTCTAATGATAAATTGCGTCAAATATTCGGCAATCTATCCGTTTCAGGGGCTTTTGCTCAAGCAGATAATATCTTAACAACAGCAGCAAAAGGTATCGCCGAAATTATCACTGTGCCGGGTTATGTCAACGTGGACTTTGAAGACGTAAATACGGTTATGCGCGGTTCAGGCGTCGCGATTATGGGCATTGGTATTGCCGATGGTGATAATCGGGCTAAGAAATCTGTGGATTCAGCCTTATCTTCTCCCCTTTTGGAAGAAACAAACATCACGGGCGCAAAGCATATTTTGGTAAACATAACAAGTGGAACGAAGGAAGTAACGATGGACGAAATTTTCGCCATCACTGAATTTGTACAGGAAGAAGCAGGTGACGGTGCAAACCTCATCTGGGGTAATTGCTATGACGAAACTTTAGGTGACAAACTCTCTGTGACGGTTATCGCTACGGGATTTGAAAGCCGGACTCAGAATAATCATAAAGAAGCGGATACTAAAGTCGTTCTCACCCTCGATGATGAGCCGATTCGTAAAGACGCTAAAAGACATGATTTTTTCGGGTTTGGCTTTGACGATACTGAGGGGGGTAACTCTTTAGAATTGGATTCTTCAAGATTTTCAAAGCCGCGTCCAACTTATAATCAACCACATGAACCTTTTGTGAAAAATGACAATCCAGTCAGCGATGACGAACGCCGCCGCCGTTTGGCAGTAGAAACGCAACGCCGTGAAAAATTGAGGACTAACGTCAATTCAATGAAACTTAATAATCCTCAAACGATTATTGAGATGGAAAATGAACCAGCTTATATGCGTAGAGGTGTTCGGTTAGATAGCGTTCAACATTCTTCTGAAAAGCCTGTTTCGCAATGGTCTATTGATGAAAACAATGAGTTGAACACGTCAGGCAATTCTTTTTTGCATGACAATGTTGATTAATTTTTACTTAGACAATAGATATTTAGATTTTAGACATTAGACCCCCTCAATATTTGATGTTCTAATATCTAAAATCTGAATATCTATTGTCTAAAATTATAGTGTTTTTTGTAAATCATTCATATCGTGCCTCAATCTGCATCAAGATTGAGGCTTTTTTATGGCATTAATTTTAGAAATATGTGAGGTTAAAAAAAATGATGTGCTACCTTGCATTTTTTAATTATTTTTGAACGCTTTTTTATAAAACTATACAATTCATAAGTTTTGAGAATCTGCTTCCTAAAGAACTTTAAAAGAGTCCAGAGGACTCACACGTTTGTAGAAATACAATACAATTGTGTGAGTCCTCTGGACTCACAAATCAATCATTATTTTATGGTTTCTACAAACGTTTGAGTCCTCTGGACTCTTACACAAATTCAAACAAACATGGTTTGGTACGATTGCCTGATGTTTGTAAAAATTATTTAAAAATACTGAGGGGTATATATCAAATTCAAAATCAATATTTTAAATATGAAATTATTTTTAACTTCAATTTTTCTAATCTTTTTTTCCATACTCATCACTGCTCAAAGCTCAGGCGAGATGCTGCGTCAAAAGTTTTTTACAACCTCAGTCGGTTTGACGTGGCAGACCCGTAAAGACGACCTTTTCAGCCCACTCGCTTATACTGGTTATGGCGCTGAATTGCGGATTGGTTCAGAACGCATTAGCGAAAAATGGTTTAAGCAATTCGATTTGTGGGGCAATGCCAATAAAATTCAATCAAGAGTAAAAAAAGGTTATAACTATTCGGCTTATGGATTCCGATATGGTATTGCGCAGATATGGGCAAGGCGTGTGATGCCTCAGCAGGCTGCATTTAAATGGTATGTAGGCGGGTCGGTTTTTCATTCGTCGAGCATGGGTTATTACCCTGGCAACACCAATAATATTTTCAGTTTTAATGTGCCAACAGGTCTTGCGGCTGCTACATATTTAATGAAAAATATGCGTTTTTTCAAGAAAAACTGGATTTTAAGCACTCAATTAACCATTCCTGTCGTGGCTTATGATGCTCGCCCTACTTATATCGGATTTGCCGATAAAGAAAATTTTACGAAGGAATATGGCGTTGTTACTTTAAACAAATTGTTGAATATAGACTGGCGTTGGCAAATAGACCTACCCCTCAGTAATGGCAACCGTTTGAGAGCCATTTATCGTTGGGATTATATGGATGATAAGCACAACGGGCGGCTTCAAGTCGGTACGCAAAGTTTATTGATTCAATCACTTTTCAATATTCCATTTAAAATTAAAAATTTGAAATGAAAATTATAAAGCAATTATTTATAAACAATAAACCTATAAGGTTTTCAAAACCTTATAGGTTTAAGTCGTTGATAATCAATAAGTTATACCCCTCAGTATTTTTAATATTTTTTGCATTTTCAAGTTGCGAAAAAGCATTAGTCAGTGCTGATCCAAAAAATACACCGACTGAAAATGTCAAGTTCGTTTGGAAAACCATCAATGAAAAGTACCCATTTTTTGAATATAAAGGTGTCAACTGGGATTCAGTTGGCAATGTATGGATACCGCGTGTGCGCGATACGATGAACGATGCTACCGTCTTTAGAGTCATTGATTCAATGCTTTATACACTTAAAGATGGACATACAAACCTCTTCGGTGCATTTAATTTTTCAAGGAATTGGGAATGGTATCTTAATTATCCTGATAATTACAATGCTAATATGGTGGAGCGAAATTATTTAAAAAATGATTATCGCTTTACAGGCTCGTTGATTAATCGCTTTTTAGATAATAATAATGTAGGGTATGTTCGATATAGCAGTTTTAGCAGCAATATTTCTGACTTTGATATTGATGTTGTCGTTGGGCGTTTTCAAAATACGAAAGGTATGATTATAGATGTGCGTAGCAATGGCGGCGGGTCAATTTCCAATGTTCATAAACTCGTTTCGCGTTTTATAGATAAAAAATTGCTGGCTTATAAAGATACTGAGAAAAGTGGGCCTGGTAGAAATGATTTTAGCCCTTTGAAAGACAATTATATAGAGCCAAAAGGCGATAGAAAGTACCTCAAACCCATCATAATACTCACTAATCGGCGGTGTTATAGTGCCACGACATTATTTGTTGCATCCATGCTCAATTTGCCGAATGTAAAAATTATTGGTGATTGGACAGGCGGCGGTGGCGGCACACCTACTTCTACGCAATTGCCTAATGGTTGGATCATTCGTTACTCGGGTACGAACACGTTGACGCCAGCCGGTTTTAATATTGAAAATGGTACACCACCTACTATCAAACAAGATTTATCAAAAAGCGATGAAGCGGCGGGTATTGATAGCATTATTGAGAGGGCTTTGAAAGAATTGAAATAAGGGTGTGATGGGACGCAGATTTGACT
>JAYUUR010000564.1:0-23478 GCA_043754475.1 Saprospiraceae bacterium
TTGTGTTCAAAAGGCATGAACTTGCACTACACGGTCATGGATAAAACGGATCGTTTGCTCTATCCTGAAATGCGGATGAATCGCTCTATGCCGCGTCAAAAAGTCAGTTGGGATGAAGCTTTGGATAGAACAGCCGCTGTTTTCAAGACACTTATTGATAAATTTGGTCCCGATTCAGTGGGTTTTTATGTATCAGGACAATGTTTAACAGAAGAATATTATGTCATCAATAAGTTGATAAAAGGTTTTATTGGCTCTAATAATATTGATACCAACTCGCGCTTGTGCATGAGTTCGGCGGTGGTGGGCTATAAATTATCGCTCGGCGAAGACAGCGTACCTGTTTGTTACGATGATATTGAATTATGCGATACGCTCCTTGTTGCGGGTGCCAATCCTGCTTGGAATCATCCCATTATTTGGCGGCGTGTGGAAGCCCACAAAGGGGCAAACCCTTCGGTAAAAATTATTGTCGTTGACCCGCGCCGTACCCAATCGGCTGAAGCCGCCGATTTATTTTTACCCATTCGCCCGGGTACAGATGTGACTTTGATGAATGCCATCGCGCGGAGTCTTTTTGAAATGGGTGCAGTTAATTTTGATTTTTTACATAATTATACTGAGGGGGTCGAACCGCTTAAAGCCAAAGCCTTTGAACGCAGCATTGAAGAAGCCGTCATAATATGCGATGTGCCAGCCGACGATATTCGCTTGGCAGCCCAATGGATTGGCGATGCTAAAGCATTTCTTTCGATGTGGACAATGGGTTTTAATCAAAGTGTTATTGGTGTCAATAAAAATTTGAGCCTTATTAATTTGCATCTTTTGACGGGTCAAATTGGTAAGCCAGGTTCAGGACCTTTCTCGCTCACAGGTCAGCCCAATGCGATGGGCGGTCGGGAAGCTTATTACCCATTACTTATTACCCATAACCCATTCAATACTGAGGGGGTCTTCTTAGAACATGCCGCTTTGACGAAAGGGACTAATATTGACATTTCAGGCTTGAATTATACGATTTTACAAGAGAAACGCAGCATACAATGGCCATTTCCACAACAGCAGATTTCTAATCCCAACTTTGATTTAAATATAGGCACACCCCGTTTGTTCACCAATCATCAATTTTTTACGCCTAATAAAAAAGCCCGTTTGCACGCTTGCCCAGATGAAAATACATCAGAGCCATTGGATAAAGATTATCCGTTGGTGTTAATAACAGGGCGTATTCGAGACCAATGGCATACAATGACCAAGACGGGCAGAGTCGAAAAACTCAATCAGCATATTCCCGAACCCATTTTAGATATGCACCCCGATGATGCTCTCAGCCGTGATTTATCGGATGGTCAAATGACGGTGATTAGAGGTCGGCGTGGAGAAGTAAGAGTGAAGGTAAAACTGACCAAAGATGTCCGCGTCGGCACTGTTTTCCTTCCGATGCATTGGGGGAAAATAATGGGGAAAAACTTTGGCAGAGCCAATAATTTGACCAATAGCCTGTATGACCCACGCTCAAAAGAGCCTGACTTCAAGTTTTCAGCCGTAGAGGTTGTGGCGTTTGAAAAACCAAAAGAAAAAATTATTATTGTAGGAGCAGGGGCTGCGGCATGGTCATTTGTGAAAACCTACCGCGCTTTGAATCAGACGGATGAGATTCATGTGTTCAGTAAGGAAGAACACCCATTTTATAACCGCGTAATGTTGCCCGATTACGTAAGCGAGGCTCAAACGTGGGAGCAATTGGTTGTGTTGAATGATGCTGATATTTTTGATTTAAACATTCATTTACATAAAAATAATGGTGTTGAAAAAATAGACCGCTCGACTAAAACCATTAGAGACGCTAAAGGCAATATTCATACCTACGATAAACTCATTTTAGCCACAGGCAGCCGGGCATTTATGCTCCCAAACATCCCAATACTGAGGGGGGTATTTGGTATGCGAACGCGCTTAGATGCAAACGAGATGAAAACGCTTGTGAAGGAAGGTGAAACGGCGGTGATTGTAGGCGGTGGGCTTTTAGGGCTTGAAATGGCAGGTGCTTTGAGGCATTTAGGTATGAATATCATCGTGGTCAACAGAGCTTCTCGATTTATGGATAGGCAATTAGATAATCTGGGCAGCGAATTATTGTATCAAGAATTTGCTGATATGGGTATCGAAACCTATTTTAATGATGAAATTCAAACTGTTTATGGCTTCGATAGCGTGGAAGCGGTGAGCTTGAAAAGTGGTCAGCGGATAGAGACTAAAATGGTGTTGTTTGCTGTTGGCACTTCGCCCAATATTGAATTGGCGAAAGCGGCTGATTTGACTTGTTTCAGAGGCGTCAATGTCAACGAATATATGCAAACCAATGACCCCTCAGTATTTGCACTCGGAGAAATCGCTGAATTTGATCGTCAAATGTGGGGCATTACTGCCGCAGCCGAACAACAAGCTGGCATCTGCGCCCGCTATATTTTGGGCGATGAAAGGAGTATTTACAAAGGCTCATTGTCTTTGAATATTTTAAAAATTGAAGGTTTGCAAGTAGCGTCAATCGGCTTAATTGATGTGCCACAAGCCAAAGCCCATGAATACGAAGAGATACTTTTTATTGATAAAGCCAAGCGTTTTTATAAAAAATGTATTGTTAAAGACGATAAACTCGTCGGGGCAATCATGATAGGCGATAAATCAGAATTTCAAGAATTTAAAGAATTGATTGGAAAAAGTATTGAACTTTCTGACAAACGCCTTGTACTTTTACGTTCGGGCAAAGCAGCCAAACCCATGCAAGGTCAACTCGTTTGCTCTTGCAACAATGTGGGAACAGGCAATATTGAAAGAGCTATAAAGGGAGGTTGTGAATCACTGGAATCCATTTGTCAAAAAACGAGTGCAGGGACAGGCTGCGGGAGTTGCCGACCTGAAGTGAAGCGGATATTGGAGAAAATGTATGAAATAATATAAATAAAATGGCTACTCAACATCAAATAAAAATTAACCTTCGTGGCGGTATTGCCCCTGTCGGCATGATGTCCACATTATTACAAATAGCTAAAAAAGTCGGTATCGTTGGCTTTAGAATAGGGTCGAGACAACAGCTTTTGTCCACGATCTCAATACGCAGCCACGCTTATTTCACTAAAGCCATGAACGCTGCCAATATTGATTTTGAAATAGATTCAGATCAATATCCCAATATCATCAGTTCTTATCCTGGTGCAGCGGTTTTCCATTCGGGTACATGGCTATCAGAAGGCGTTTATCAAGATATTTTAAGCCAATTCACTTATCGCCCGCGCTTAAAAATCAATATTTCAGACAACAATCAAAGTTTTACGCCTTTTTTTACGGGACATTTAAATTTTATTGCCTCACCTCACGACAATTATTGGTATCTCTACGTCCGTTTTCCAAAATCAAACCAAATGTTTTGCTGGGATGAGTTGATTTATTCAACTGAAATTCCGCATGTCAGTCAGATTTTGGAAAATTCGTTATTAAGTACTGAGGTGGGTAAAACTTTTGAAAAAGAGGCGATTCAAAATGACATTCATAAAAATTACAAATTACTCACCCGCCCGATAACAGAGCCGTTGACTGTACCGCGCTTTATGTTACCTTATTATGAGGGCTTCAATCGCTATGGCGGGCGCACATGGCTGGGCATTTATCGCCGCAACGAATTTTTTAAATTATCCTTTTTAGAAAGCATCACGAAGCTTTGTCAAGAGACAAAAATCGGTCAAATCTGCATCACGCCTTGGCGATCGCTGATTATCAAAGGCATTGAAGAGCAACACCGTTTGAGTTGGGAAAAAATATTGGGCAAATTTGACATCAACCTTCGCCACGCTGCTATTGAACTCAATTGGCAACACACCGATGGAGTTATTCAAGACGTAAAACTAAAAAATTTATTAGTTGAAGCGTTTAATCGGCGCGACGCTCGAACCTTCGGCGTTAGCTTTGCCATCAAAAGCAAGCCTAAAAGCGAAGTTTTTGGCTCCATCATTATTAAAAAGAAAACGATTTTGGGCGGTTTGGTGAGTGGCTATCGCATTTTATACAAGGAAGGTTTCAACCCCAATAGCCGCAAATCTTTCGTGCACAAGGAGTTTGCTTTTAAAGTAGAATTGCCATCTATTTTATTAGACTTATATAAAAAATACCAAGCGTATTTGAATGAAGATCAAGCTGTTAGCACTGATGTAGAAGATATTGAAGACAATATTAAAGGTAATACCCCCTCAGTATCCACCCCTTTACAAAGAGATATTTATACTTGCCCTAACTGCCTCACCGTTTATGACATTGAATATGGCGATATTCTCAACAATATTCCAAAAGGAACGCCTTTTGAATTCTTACCTGCGGATTATGTTTGCCCGACCTGCTCAACAGTGAAATCAGAATTTAAAAAAACATTGAGTTGAAAAATTGATGGTGATTGTACTATATTTGTCAATCATTCACCAAATTTTAAATAAAATGAAACAAATTGTATTGATAGCGATTTTATGCTTTACTGGAATCCAAGCTTATGCATTTTCAGGTTCTCAACTCATTGTCACAGCGACTATGGTAGCCGATACTACCTTTAAAGCCTACGCTGGCGTCTATAAACTCGCCGAAAACGGTCTGGCGGATACCTACACTGTCACCTATGAAGACGGCAAGCTCTACGGACAAGCCGCTGGTTACGATAAAACCGAACTCACCAAACAAACCGCCAACCATGCCTTCAAAAGCGGCTATGGCTCCGATGTTATTTTTATGCAAGAAGCAGCCGAAAAGCCTTTTACAAAAGTCAAACTGATTGTACAAGGGAATGAAGTGATAGGCGAGAAACATTAGTGAAAAATTAATAATGAAAAGTGAAAAATGGCATGTATAAATAAGTAACTGAAGTTACGCACAATGCGCCAGAGGTGCATTATATTGGTAGCGGTAGGTAAAGCCCGTCATCAAAAGATACCCTTCAGTATAAAGGTGTTCCGAAGAAATCCCTTCTGGAAAAAATAACGAGATGTCAACAAAAACGGACGATACTGAGGGGTATCGCCCGTTTCTTTTACGCCATATTTTTAAACAATTGCTCTATGTTTACTGCACCAACTCTATGTTTATAGCATCAACTCTATGTTTATAGCATCAACTCTATGTTTATAGCATCAACTCCATGTTTATAGCATCAACTCCATGTTTATAGCATCAACTCTATGTTTATAACATCAACTCCATGTTTATAGCATCAACTCTATGTTTACTGTGCCAACTCCATGTTTTTAATAAAAACTTGATTTGTATAAAAATCGACATTTTTGCCAACTATGTCGCTGCGTGCAGAGCGTGGCAGAAAGAGGTGCTTGCTTTGGTTTATCAAAACGAAAGGTGGGAATCTGTGATGGAAATGTGGATAAAAATTAATGTAAAAATTTGAATTTTTATAGGTTAAATGTATATTTCGATGGCACGACTTGCGAGAAACCCTTTTTTATGGGATGTCTTTTGGTAGTTTTAAGAAATCATGTTGCAAGTGAGCAAAATATGAGGGGACTTCAGTCAAAAAAACCGAATCAAGCGCACCGCTCATTGTTGTAGGTTTGAGTAAGGGTAAAGCACTGATGAATAAATGTAATGGGCATTTTATACACATACCCAAAAATGATGTAATCTTATCATTGTTCTATCAGTTCGAATGTGTGTAGAAAGTAAAGTCGCAGTTGTATTTATGCTTATTTTTTGTAGTTGTTCCGCTTTATCCCATTTAGCGTCGGAAATCCATTGATTAACTTTTTTAAACCAAAATTCAAAATCATTATCCTTAATAAAAGCAATAACGCCACTATCAGAGAAGGGAATGTCTTCATTATCAACCCCATGCTTTATATCTTTAAATCGTTGAATTGCTGCACCTTTTCCGTAAACATATTCGTATTCATATCGTGGGTGTTGTGTTGACCCTTCTGGCGTAGGAAGTATTTTTGCTTCTATTACGAAGATTAGAATTGCTCCCTTGTAAACCCCGATGTCCACTGTACTACTACCTTTTTGAGCATTTTCCCTATTAAAATAGAATTTAGATTTGCATGAATTTGTCATGAACAAACAAAAAGCTGTAGAATGCTGGTTTTCATTTTTTTTCTTTGCTAAAACTGCACTAAACTCTTTCGAGGATGAGAAAAAAACCACTCCATCACTTATCATTGTGACAAGCTGGTGAACCACTTTATTGGGTTTTAGTTCTCTGAAAGTTTCTATGCCATTCATTGTAGTAAGGTTAATATCCATTTTTCTTTAAATCCATAAACGTATCATCCGCATCTCGCAATGCAATAGATTGAAGCCAATACCTTTTGGCTTGGGGTTTAATTAAATAGATACAATCGTAACCATCTATGTGCTGATAGTGGCGGATAATCCTTTTATAATGTATGCCACTATTCGATTTGATATTATCCAGAAGGATATTAAGGTCCATTTCGACACCTTCTTTAAAGTCGTATTGTAAGCCAACATCCTTTCCAAAACCGAATTGATAACTTACAAATATAGGAGTTTGAAGTATTTGACCTGCTTGCCAAGATTTGCCATCCTCAGCATAAATGTCATTCAACGCATCACAATAAACTTTGCCAAATGCCTTTAACTCTGGTTCAGTGACAGGTTGATGGAGTACATATCCATCATGCTTTTTTGTTATGGATTTACCAAAGTGACGATAATATTTTAATACATCACTTATAATGATTGACTCGGATTCAGACATTTTCAAGTACTTTTCATCTTGCGGGTAGGGTAAGATGTCAATATCTTCTTTTCTTAAAGCAGTCTCTTTATTAATCAACAATGCAGCACTAGTAGACAGCATGAAAGCTCGATAAATATTAGAGAAATCATCTCTTTTATACAAGCGTTCATATATCTCTTTCAAATGCTCTATATCTCCTAATGGTGCATGAATCCCTACAAAATCACGATTAAAATACAAATATTTTTTATTTTGATAATCTTCAATCAAAGAAATTGGAATATTCTTAATGCCAAATATTTGGTCAATGACTATAAAAGGTGGTGTGTACATGATTTCAGGAGGAAAATTTTCTAATCGGTTAGTTGACTCTCCCGAACTAGCTAATTTATATGTGCCATCTTCATTTACGCTTTCTATTTTATCTCCTTCATCAATAAATTTAGCATATTTTTTCTTGGTATTGCCACCAACTTTATATCCTGTTCGATATAACCAATTTTCATTAATTTTCTCTTTTCCTTGTAGAAAATCATTTAACGTCTCCAACAAACTCAACCGATAAACCAAATGGAATAGCCGCCCGCCGCCCAGCAGATTGGTTTTCCAAACAAACTGCTTTTTCTCATCAACAGCCCAATCCCAACGAACGCGGTGTTTGTCGTAATAATCAATTTCAAAGTGTATTTTTCTTTCGCTCAATAACTGGCGTTTGACAACAATGTGTTCAATGGCTTCATAATTAGATGGCGTATTTTGAACGAGTAAAGCTATGACGGGTGTATCTGCACTTTTATGGAATAAATCCCTTCTCAAATGTGTGAAATCAAAAATTTTCTCGACCGTATAATTGGTAAAAATTTCTTTTCGGTATTTGTGAGATGGATTACTTTTATTATAAAGCAAAACGTTTGATGGAATTATCATACACACTTTTTTCCCAAAGTATAAGGCAGCCTCAAAAAATTTAAGTGCCAATTTATTCCCAGGTACTTCTTTCTCAAATAAGTCTTTTAAATCCTTATTAGTAATAGTACCTTCTGATGATTCATTAAATGGTGGATTTCCGATAACCAAATCAAAGCGTTCTTTTCTGTCTATGGCAGCCTTAGCCCAATCTGTAAAATTTAAGTCTTGAATATTTTGCTTACTAAGGTCTTTAAATTTTAAATCATTCCAAATCTCTTTGGGTGTCAATTTATCCAAAAAAGCAGTTGTCAAACCAAAAATACTGACCAAAGCTGCAACAGGTTCTATATCAACGCCAAAAATATTTTGCTCCAATATTCGCTTGGCTGTCTCTTTATCGGGGTAGGCAATTTCTTTTTCTTTATTTTTCTTCCAATTATTAATTGCCCACCATTGCAACATTCTTTTGTAGGCAGCTACCAAAAAAACACCCGAACCGCAGGCAGGGTCTAAAACTTTAAATGCTTGATTCTCAAATAATTCAGGTTGCTCCAAAGGCATGGCTTCTTCAATCATTAAATTGACCAAGTGTAATGGGGTATAAACAACATCTTTTCTTACTTCATCATTCCGTTCTGCTTCTGCCTGTATGAAATTTTCATAAATGGCACTGATGACTTCGGCTGGCAAATGCTTGAAACTATATTGTTTCCATATAAAAATCTGATTTGTTTTTTTCTCTATTTCAGCACTTAAAAAATTGGCTATTGAATTTAAATTTGCATTAGAAATTTTCGTTTTTTCTTCTTCCGTAAAAGTATCGAATATTTTTCCATTAAACTCCGCTGCTAAATCATCCAAAATGCTTAAACATTTTCCATTTCTTAAACCTTCTTCAAATGTTTCTGTTTCTAAATTGTGTTTTTTATAAATATTTTTGAGGGTGTGCTTACCATCATCGTCTTTAATTCCTTCTAAAAATTTAATGAGGATAGAAGTAATTAAGAGCTTGTCTATTGTTCCAGCATTATCAATTTTTATTGTAGTATCTTTTTGAAGTTGTTGACGCACTTCCATTAGGTAGTCCAACAAAAAGCTATATGGATTGCTGTTCCCATCAATTTTATCCTGAAATTCAGACTGTTCCCAAAATGAACCACTTCCAAAAAGATGGGCTGAAAATCTCGAGCCCTCAAAATTTCGAATGGCTTCTTGAACCAATAAGAGGTCTTTACTATCAAGGGTTACATCATCACCATCACGCTTTGCGGGTTTCCTTGCGTTGATGATATCTACTCGTGTTTCGCCAAGTATGATATAAATCTCTGTTTTTCCACCACTCCATAATTCTGCGTGTAATATTTTGTGAGGTTTCGTATTAAAAAATACATCTGATTGGTAGAAAATACAAACAGCAGGAGTGGAAAAATGAGGTTTTTCATCCGCATCATTTTTATAAAAACGCCTAAAATAAACTGCACTAACAGGAGTGCTTAATAGTTTGGCTTCCTCAATATACAGGCGTTCCACATGGTTTTGAGCTTCGCCCAAATGGTGGACAAGCCCATTGTTTGTGGTAAAACCTAATTTATTAAGAAAGTTATTTTGCATTATAGATTTAGTTGATAGCTAAAGTTAATTTTGTTATTTGGTCTTGTATATGCTGAAGTTTATCCAAAATGAGATAATTTATGTCAAGTTTATTAGGAAATCCTATGAAAGCCGTGAACTCCCATGCTTCAAGAACATCTTTTACAGATACTGAATAAGGTAGATGTTCTGTGTTATCAGATGCCAAAATCAGCCTTTGGTTCAAATCTAACTCGCTGATGACTCTTTTGAAAACAACACCCTCATTCCTTATGACTACCATATAACGTTGCCCATTTTTTAAATCTCTTGCATGTTCTATAAACCTTCCTACCACAATATAACCATCCTGTATGGGTGGCATTGAGTTTCCTTCAATTTCAAAAGCACGATATGAACCTTCAGGTAATTTTGGCAAGTAAAAACGAGGTAGCTCTGAAATATATGATGTCTCTTTCATCCCTGCGACATACCCTGCAATTGCTTTTGCTGGCACCAATTCTATATTTGTTTTTAGGTTTTCGGAAACGATTATAGGAAGCAGTCGTATATTTTCAGACAAAATGCTATCTTGTTTTTCAGACCCTGATCGAAATAGTGGTGCGCCGATATCTTTGGTTAGCAAATCGTCAGTGCTGACTTTATAGTTAGAGCAAGTTTAAGCAATTGACTTGCTGGTGGTTCTGATTGCTCCTTTTCATAATTAGCATAAGTCGAACGGCTGATTTCCAAAAATTTAGCGACCTCCCATTGGGCAAGTTTCTTTTTTTCCCGCAAATATTTCAGATTCGACCGCAGCATTGACAGAATTTTAAGCAAATGTCTGAAATTCTGTCTTTAATTCCAAGAAAAATAATAACTTTTAATTCATAATTTCCCTGCTATCACTGATTGTTTATAAAAAACAACCCACAAAACACGCCATAAAAACAGCACGACTCGCATAAAGTACCTGCTCCGTAGGTGAAAAAGGCGAAATACTGAGGGGGTATCTCAAAATGAATTGAGATACCTCCTTTGTCCTAAATATAACAACAGGAAAGGGCATTCATAAAACCGCATAATTCCTCAGTTATCAAGGGATTATGCGGTTTTTGTTTACTATATGTTACATCACAAGCTTATCAATTACTTTTCTTTTTCGCATTAGGACTTTTAGATGAACCCACCACGGGTGTGGGAGCATTTATCTCTATGGTAAGTTCGTAAGCATTCACTTTTACTTCTATCGGTTTGGTCATTTGTCCGTTGGGCAATCTTTGAGGTTTTCGCCAATACGATTTTTGAATAACCAATTTTTGAACGCCGTTGCCAAAGTTATTGCTTTTATTAAACACGACGAAACGTGAATCTTTAGTAAAATTGGATTGTTCGATATTGCTTATTAAAACAACTAAACCGTCCGCTCCCGGGCGCGGCAAAACAATATTGGGCACACTCAAATTGCGTTGTTCTTCTTCTTTTATTTGTGTTACCGATGTGACTCTAAGCGTTTGATTAGCGTAAAACGAAATTTGAATGTCTTCATTAAGTGCATACAAAATGCCGTTGGATTCATCTCGCGCTTTAAGCCTTTTGATACTTTTTAATGCGACGGTCACTTGATTAAAAGCGATTTCGATAGGCGGTTTAATCGTTTTTTTAAGCGCATATTTAATTTCACCGGATTCATACTGAGGGGGGTCGCCCGGCTTGACACTCAAACAATTGCAGGTGGAATTAGGCCAATTAGTAGAAGTTTTGAAAGCGGCAGGCAATGTTTGTCGAATTTTACTACTAACAAAATCAAGCAAAGTATTGCCGATAAAAAAATTCAAGGCTTGTTCACTGAACGAGGCATTATCCAAAAAAGGTTTGTCGATATTAGCGGCGATATTCACTGCGCCATTATTGGTAAACCAATCTTTGCAAGAGACAAAAACAGTAATACTTTGATTGATTTTTCGAGAAAAATACGGAATGCCTTTGTAACTGATATCGGTGACATTATATTCCACCATGTAAGCAATACGCACCTGATTTTCATTAGGGCGATCTGTAAAGGTCGTAACGGACATGCCCGGTTTAAAAATCTTGTGGGTAAAACTCAATTTCGCTTTCACACTCGTACTACCTGATTCACGGCTTATTTTAGCGTTGGCACTATCCACAGTTTGTTTGATAGAGCCTTTTAATAACAAGGTGATAATGCCTACACCGATGCTTTGATAAGGATCAGGGGCAGGAGGCGGTCCTTGAACAGGCGGTTGAGCCGATAATGTTGTTGAAAAAAGTATAATGAGGGAAAGTGTTAAAAGGAAAGCCTGTTTTTTTAAGAAGTTTATTTTCATGATTATGGTTTTTAGAATATTAAAAATTGAATAAAATATAAAAAGAACCTAATTTATTGCAATTTTTAATATAAAACAACATAATGAAAAGTTAATTGATGTATAACAAATTAAAAACATTAAAGTGTTTTATAAAAAGAACGGACGATACTGAAGGTATCGCCCGTTTTGTTGTATTATTAAGATATTCAAAATTAAGCGTTCTCCAATTCTCCAACGTGCTTATGCTCTTCAATCAACTTGGCTTGAACATCGCTTGGAACGGCTTGATATTCAGCGAATTTGATGTTGAATTTAGCTCTTCCTTGTGTAAGCGAGCGCAAAGCGGAAGAATAATCGTGTAAGGCAGCCAAAGGCACGCGCGCCATAATTTTCTGATAATGTCCTTCAGCGTCCATGCCCATAATAATGGCACGGCGCGTTTGGAGGTCGCCCATGACTTCACCCATCATATCGCTATCACAGAGAACTTCGAGATCATAAACAGGTTCCATGATTTGAGGTGCGCACATCGGGAAGGCTTCGCGGAAGCATTGTGATGAAGCAGTCATGAACGCCATATCGTTAGAGTCCACATCGTGCATTTTGCCATCGTAAATGCTCACACGGATGTCGCGTACATGGCTACCTGTAAGAGGTCCCTCAGTCATTTTCTGCATAATGCCTTTTTTGATGGCTGACATAAACCGCGTATCTACCACACCGCCGACGATGCAATTCAAGAAAACGAGCTTGCCGCCCCACGGCAATTCCTCTTTTTCAGAACTGCGAACGTTCAAACCTGACGGTGCCGGCATATCATCGTGATAAGGTTCAACTCGGAAATGCACCTCTGCGAATTGTCCCGCACCACCCGATTGCTTTTTATGGCGATAGCTGTGATTGGTGGGTTTGGTAATCGTTTCGCGATATGGGATTTTAGGTTTCATGAAATTGACGTTGACGCCAAAGACTTTTTCAAGCCGATATTTCACCATATCCAAATGCACTTGCCCTTGTCCATGCAGTATCATCTGTTTTAATTCGCTTGAATGTTCGATGATTAGCGTAGGGTCTTCTTCTTGCATGGTGTGCAAAGCGCGGGCAAGTTTTTCAACATCATTTTTACTCGGTGGCACGACCGCAACCCGAATGCGCGGATTCGGGAAATGCATCTCTTCGATTTTTACATCGCTGCCTTTGCCGTTGAGTGTATTATTCGTATGTGTATTTTTCAATTTTACGGTCACGCCCAAATCGCCTGCTTTCAAAGTCGTTACCAATTCACGGTTTTTACCTTCTGAAATAAACATTTGATTGATGCGCTCCACGGTGGATGTGTCGCCGTTATTCAAATCATCGCCTGTATTCAGTGTACCCGAATAGACTTTGAAATAGGAAACATTGCCCACATTCGCCTCTGACATGGTTTTATAAACAAAAACTGCCGTTTTACCGTTGGCATCGCACGTCAAAGTGCCACCATTACTGAGGGGTGCCGCCGGACGTTCAGCCGGAGACGGGCAGACGTCATGGATAAAGCCCATGATGCGTCCGCTACCCATATTTTTAGTAGCCGAAGCACAAAACATGGGGTATATTTGTTGATTGGCAAGGGCAATGGTTAAGCCTTTTGTCAATTCTTCTTCGGTCAGCGTCCCGTTTTCAAAGAACATTTCCATCAAGCCTTCTTCATTTTCAGCTGCCGCTTCTACGAGGACTTGGTGCATTTTTTCAGCGCGTTCCATTTCATTCGATGGAATCGGGTGCTTTTCAGGCTTGCCACCGTCAGCCGTAAATTTATACATAATCATGCGCAGCGCATCCACTATGCAAAAAGCATCGCCTATACTGAGGGGGTATTGCACGGCGATAACTTTATCGCCAAAGCGCGATTTGGCTTGGTCGAGCGTAGCATCGAAGTCCGCTTTTTCATGATCTGCTTGATTGACAACAAAAATGGTAGGTGTTTTAAAACTCTGGACATATTCCCAGATAAGTTCAGAGCCGACTTCTACGCCGTTCTTAGCGTTGAGCAGCATAACGCCGGTGTCGGCAACTTTGAGAGCGGAAATCACCTCGCCGACGAAATCATCGGAACCGGGTGTGTCAATAATGTTGATTTTGCAATCTTTCCAATCTACGTGCATGAGCGTCGAAAAAATAGAACTTTTTCGATTTTGCTCGATTTGGGTGAAATCGGATGTGGTGTTGTTGTCTTCAATTTTCCCCCTTCGCGGAATTGCTTTTGCTTCATACAGCATACATTCTACGAAGGAGGTTTTCCCAGAGCCGGAGTGCCCCAACAAGACTACATTACGGATGTTCTTTGCATCATAAATCATGAGCCTCAAATTTAAAAGGTGAGAGAAATGGTTATAAATCGGCGGGCAGTTAGTGTGTGCTTGTTTTGAAGTTAAAATAGCTGTCCGATTTGGTATTTTGCTTTAAATGTAGCCGTTTATTTTTTAAAAACAAATTTTTATGCGATAAAAATTTGATAAAAATGTTTTTAAAACATTAAATTTTGAATTGAAACATTATTCGCATTAAGAATAAATGTGACTGCATTGCTTTCAAATCTTATTATTACTGCATTGGATGCTACATAGATGTTTTATAAGAAAACCCTAATAGATGCTACGATTATTGTCAAATAAGATTATTGTCAAAAGAATTATTCTTTATAAAAATACATATTAATTCTCTCGTTCAGGATGTTAATGTTTTCAATATTTTAAATATTTATGTTTAATGAAATGATATTCAGCCTCTTACGGAATAATATTTGTTCTAATATTTAAAAAACACCCCCTCAGTAAAGTAAGCATTTTCGCAAAAAATGACTTGTGGAGTCTTGTTAAAACTGTTAAAGTTATAAACACTCATTCCTAATTTTGCGTTTAAATAAAAAATTAAAGTAATTTTGCATACGAAAAACAAAAATCTTAGGCATGACCTTTAAATTGACAACAAACGTACTAACATTTATTTTATCTTTTTTCGGGCTTACACATCTTTCAGCTCAAGCATATATTGTTGAAAAATTGCATGATAAGATAAATACTCGAGAGTTTGACGAAATCACACCTGTTATAAGTGTCGATGGTCAGACACTTTTTTTTACGCGCGCTGGTAGCTCGGATTTTAATAAAACCCTTTGGATTGACGGTGAGGATGTTTCTGAAAAAATGAGTTTCCCTGATTTGGCATCCCAACTCAAGAGCATTTATTCGGAAATAGCCGGTTATTCAATTAAAGATGCCATTCGATCTGATTTCAATCAAGATATTTGGTATGCCGAAACTCTTGAAAAACACCTCGACCATTTGGTACATCCACCTTCGCCTATCAATAATGCATTGCCCAATAGTATTTGCTCACTCACGCCTGAGTCTGAAGCTTATGTGGTGGTGAACCAATTTTCAAAAGAAGGGGGCATGAATAAAGGGTTTTCAATTGTGAAACACTACCCCGATGGCACTTGGAGCGACCCTATACCGATGCAAATAGATAATTACGATGTGGTCAGTTCTGCTATCAGCCTCACGATGAGCAGCACAGGCGAAGTGCTAATTATGTCGTTGCCTCGGAGAGATAGCTACGGCGATAATGACTTATACATTTCTTTTAAAATAGGTGAAAACCATTGGTCAGCACCTAAAAATTTGGGCAAAAACGTCAATAGCAGTAAACGAGAAGTGACGCCGCATCTTTCAGCAGACGGTAAAGATTTGTTTTTCGCATCCAATCGACCTTCTACTTTAGGGGGGCTTGATTTGTTTTTCGTTACACGCTTGGATGATACTTGGATGAATTGGACGGAGCCGCGCCGATTCGTTAGCCCTATCAATTCAACAGCCGACGAAAGCCAACCATATTTCAATACTGCCACAGGCTATTTATATTTTTCATCCAAAAAAGATGGTACGAGTGATATTTATCGCGCCAAAATTTCGCCTGATGTGCCGCAAGAAGTGTTGGTAAAAGGAAAAATAATCAATGCTCAAACAGGCTTGCCCCTTGATGGACGCGTACTTTTCGGCAGTGTGAGCAATGAATATTACGAGCGCTACATGGAAACGATAGAAGGCTATTTCCTCATCAAAGTGAAACAAGGAGAGCCTATTAAAATGACAGCGCGTAAGCCAGGCTATATCAACCACGAGATAATTGTTAATTACGATAAAAATATTTTTTATAATACCCCCCAAGAAGTAACTTTAGTAGTGGATTCAGTGGCTGAAAATGTGAATATCTCCCTCAATCCAGTTTATTTTAAGCGCTCAACACCTGTCATTCAGAAAGATTCTTATCGTGAATTAGAGTATTTAGCAGATGTGTTAAAGCGTTTTCCAGAAATTCATATCCTCATTGAAGGACATACAGATAGTAACGGCACACCTGAAACCCTCCTTAAACTCTCGGAGGAACGCGCAGGAGAAGTGAGGAAATTTCTTGTTCGCAATAAAATAAACCCTAAGCGCATCGAAATTATGGGCTACGGTGGGTCGAAACCTTTGAGTGATAACAAAGCTGAAAATACACGACAACTGAATAGGCGCGTAGAGGTTAAAATTACAAAAATTAAATACGGATTATAATTTTTTAAAGATTTGCATAGGGGATTTGATAAGGGTTTATGAAACTTTTGTAGTTTCGTAAACCTTTTTTTACACCCCTCAGTATTTAGTACATATTCTTGATAATTTACACCTAAAATAAATGCGCTACGCTGCACAAATCATATCTGTTATTTTTCATCCTTTGCTGGTATTGACCTACATGCTCATTTTATTGCTATTGGTCAATCCCTACCTCTTTGGCGTTAATAATCTGAGCGATAAAGAAAGTTTGAAATTCGTTATCACTGTTTTCTTTACATCGTTTCTCATTCCCTCTTTTGCTATTTTTATGATGTGGCGTTTAAAATTAATCAGCAGTATCCAAATGCGCGATAAGCAAGACCGCACGGGTCCATTCATTGCTACAGGCATTTTTTATTTATGGGTTCTGCGCTCAGTGATGGCAGATTCTAATATCCCGACAGCCTTTCTAATCGCTGTTTTAGGTACAACAATCGGGCTTTTTGCTTGTTTTATCATCAATATTTTTTTCAAAGTGAGCTTACACGCTGTCGGCATGGGCGGTTTAGTAGGAATGGTTTTAATCATGATGTGGCTTTACAGTTATGGTTCGTTTACCTTGAATCTGCCTGTTGTGGGTACTTCTGAAATAAGTATTAATTTTGTTTTGATATTGAGCCTGATTGTCGCCGGTTTGGTCGGTACTTCGAGGTTATTATTGAATGCTCATACGCCCAAAGAGCTTTATATTGGCTTTGCCATTGGTATGTTATGTCAATTTATTTCATTGAAAATACTGTTGTAACGTAGCGCGGAACTCCAGTTCCGCACTATTAAATTCATAAAGCATTGATTTCCAATTTCTTAAATAATCTTTTTAACGATAAAAAACCACCTCAAAAGCCTTCGCCCAAGCCCAATAAAAAGCGAAATAGCCCTGCAAAAGGCGATAATACTGAGGGGGGTAAAAAAAAATCGTTACCGCCTGAACTGACATCATGGTCTATCAACGGGCAAGATGTGCCTGTAGAGGTGCATCGCGAGCATAGGCGCAATGTGCGGGTGAGCTTTGCAAAAGATAGGCTGATTTTAAGAACGTCCGTTTTGTTAAGCCCACATGATGAAGCCACAGCAGTTGCTCAATTAAAAGATGCCGTAACCAAGCAAATTGAGAAAAAACCTGAATTATTGAGCCGTTTTTCTCAAAAAATATATCAAAACGGGGATGTATTGGAAGTCGGTCAGAAGACTTATTTTATTCATATCGATTTGGAAGATAGACAATCACATTCAGGGAAATTGGGTAAAAATGGAGCCATTCATTTGCGCCTTTCAAGGGCTGATACTGAGGGGGGGCGTCAGAAAGCGATTCCCACACTTTTGAGCCGCATTATTTCACAGGATTGTGCGCCCACGTTTTCAAGAAGGGTTTTAGAATTCAATCATCTCTATTTTAAGAAAAATATTAAAAGCATCAATTTCAAATACAATCATTCCAACTGGGGCAGTTGCTCTTCGTCAGGCAATTTAAATTTTAGTAGCCGATTGTTGTTTGCGCCCGATGAAGTTCAGGACTATGTCATCATCCATGAGTTAGCGCATTTGGTGGAGTTGAATCACTCCGATAGATTTTGGAAACTCGTCAGCGATGCTATGCCCGATTATGATAAAAAAGAAAAATGGCTAAAAAAACATGGGCACGAATACCGTTTTTAGTAGACATTTTTCGAAAAAAGCTGTGGGAAATGTCGGTTAAATTGTTGAATTCAGGCAATTATACCCCTCAGTATTTCTTGGCTGTCGAATTTTTTAGATAAATACTCAAAAGACTTTGAAAAATATAAGTCATCTAAAAGTTTTACCTTAATTTCATAGTTTATTTTCATCCTTAACCATTATCACTATGAAAAAAACGCACCTCCTCCTTTTATTTTATTTATTTCTAATCAGTAAAGTCTTCACCCAAAATGGTCAAAATATTGAATTGGGCTTTACAAAACCGTCTAAATTGCTCAAAACTGAAAAACTCAACCTTTGGAAATACGGTTCTAAAGGCGAGGGCATCATCACCACTCAAGATATGGCGGTCACGCTCCAAAAGCCCGAGCCATTTATTGCCCTTTCTGTAGCGATAGAAGGACTGCGGATTAATCCGAGCTTGGTAGAAGTCAGTGTCCAAACGAAGCAAGATGGCACATGGTCGAAAGAATGGCAGCCCGTTGAATACAACTCGGACGCTGATAATTCCGCCTTGAAAATGATGACCAATATGCTCGAATTGGATAAAAGCACCACCGCTATCCGAGTGCGTTTTTGCATCAAATCCAACGATATTCGCTTGAAAAAAGCTAAAATTCGCTTGTTTGCTCCGGGTAATATCTCGACGGGGAGCATTGGGAACAACTTGGAATTGCGCAGTGCTTGTGCAGTGCCCCCCTCAGTATCAAGGGCTGTTTGGGGTGCTCAATGGCAGTTGACAGACGATAAAATATATAAAGGTTCGCCGACCGTGACGCCTGTCACACACCTTATAGTACACCACAGCGCGGGCAATAATACAAGCAGCAATTGGGCAGCCATAGTAGCCTCCTATTTTGATTTGCATGTCAATACCAACGGCTGGTCGGATATTGGTTACAATTGGCTCATCGCTCCAGACGGGCAGATTTTTGTAGGGCGTGGCGGCGGCAATAACGTGGTAGGTGCTCACATGTGCGGCTATAATGCCAATACGATGGGCGTTTGTTTGATTGGCAATTTTACAACTGTTGAACCCGCTCGATTGGCTTTGAATAAATTGACCCAACTTTTAGCTTGGAAAGCATCGGACTCTAAAATTGATCCGGTTGGTAGCGGTGCTATTCGTTCAAATTATGCTACTATGAATAATGTCAGTGGACACCGTGATGGTTGCGCGCCAGGCTATACGGAATGCCCGGGTAATTTGCTTTATGCGAAATTGCTGACTCTTAGGCAGGATGTGAAAACTGCTTTGGCAGGGTGTACCACAGCTAACGAAGAATTATTTTCTCAAAATGAAATAAAAGTTTTTCCTAATCCTAACGAGGGTCAATTTTCTATCTCGATAAAAATGAATGAAAAAGTACATAATTCCTTAGTTATCAATGTTTTAAGTATAGATGGTAAAACTGTTTTTGAAAAAAAAATTAATGGAAATATAGTTGAAATCAATGAAGAGATAGTATTGAATAATGCGGCAAAAGGCATGTATTTAGTCCGCATCAGCGATGGTCAAAAGGCAACGAGCAAGTTAATAGCCATTAAATAACAACGTAAATTTATTTTTTTATAAAAAACTTTTTCTATTTAAAACAAGTCATTGTACTTTTGCATTACTATTGTGAACAAAATTAAATGACAACCCAGTAATTACTAACATGGTAAAATCTCAAAAAACATATCAAAACCTGCCTTATACTGAGGGGTATCCCCAGCATTATTTCATCGAAATTAGATTAGACATGAGTATTTATTATGGTTACATGACAGATTTATCGGATGTCAGCCATCGTAAAACCTATGTCAGATCAGCCAAAATATTTTATGACATATTGAATCAAGATTTATCGGATAAGAGCCATTCCGAGGATAATACTCTGATTTTTTTTCATGGATGGAATGGAGAATATATTCCCCGATTATCAGGTTATATCAATAGTTTTGATAGACATTATGTGAGTGAAAAAACGTTGAATCGTACTATTTCTATCATTTGGCACAAGGGCAGTTTGGGTTATTCAGGCAGTAGAGAAAAGACCATAGAATTTTCAGAAAAATTGATTGAAGATTTCAAGATACTCACTCATTTTTTAAATAAAAATAGTGGAAACCAAGACATGATGCATAAGAATCATCTTTTATGTTACTCAATGGGCAATTATTTTTTTCAGCACATTTTTCAACAATTGGGAACGGATAAAAAACTCTTCAATCAAATTATATTAGCTGCACCTGATTTGGATTCTGATGTTTTTGAAGTAGGAAAAGGCTTTGAAAATTTACCTAAAATAGCGGATAAGATTACAATTTTAAGACATCGAAATGACCGCCTTTTGGGAGCATCAAAATTAATTCTAAAGCGTAATAGATTGGGGCGCAATGGTTTATCTGATAATACAAATTTAAAAGGCATTCAAACGATAGATGTAACAGGTATCGGCATCACTGTGGGTTTGAAAGATAGAATTACGCATCATCTCTATTTTTATAAAAATCAACATGCAGTGGACATTATTAGACAACAGTTGAAAGGAAGAAGTTAATCTGAATAAAAGTTGTCTCTAAAAAAAAGACCCCTCAGTATTTACACCTTAAAAATGGTGCTCATTACTGAGGGGTCTTACTATTTTATATGATACGATTTTAGATTTTATCTACCATTCATCGACTGCAAAAACTCTTCATTGCTACTCGTGTGCAGCATGTGTTTTTGAAGGAAATCAAAGGCTTCATCAGGCTTCATATCTGCCAAATTATTGCGGAGGATAAACATGCGTTGAACAGTAGCACGGTCATGCAACAAATCATCACGGCGTGTTGAAGAGTTGTTGACGTTAATAGCTGGATACATCCGTTTGTTAGCCAAAGTACGATCAAGTTGTAACTCCATATTACCAGTTCCCTTGAATTCTTCAAAAATGACACCGTCCATTTTCGAGCCTGTATCAATCAAAGCTGTTGCGAGAATTGTCAATGAACCACCGTTCTCAATTTTACGCGCAGCACCAAAGAATTTCTTAGGTTTTTGCAGAGCATTCGCTTCCACACCACCCGAAAGCACTTTACCTGAAGCAGGTGCTACAGTGTTGTAAGCCCGTGCAAGACGCGTGATAGAGTCCAATAAAATAACCACATCATGACCACATTCTACCAAACGTTTGGCTTTTTCAAGCACAATATTCGCTACGCGGACGTGATTTTCAGCCGCTTCATCAAAGGTTGAAGCTACTACCTCAGCTTTTACTGAGCGCTTCATATCCGTTACCTCTTCCGGACGCTCATCCACAAGAAGCACAATCAAGTAGCATTCAGGGTGATTTTTAGCAATGGCGTTCGCAATATCTTTTAAGAGGAAAGTCTTACCTGTTTTCGGCTGAGCTACGATAAGTCCCCGCTGACCTTTACCTATTGGCGTAAAAAGGTCAATCATGCGATTATTGAAATCTCTACCTGTTGGCGAACTGGTTAAAGTAAATTTTTCGGAAGGGAAAAGTGGCGTCAAGTAATCGAAAGGCACACGGTCACGCACGTCGTGCGGTTCCAAGCCATTGATTTTTGATACTTTTAAAAGGGCGAAATATTTTTCACCTTCTTTTGGTGGGCGAATCGCTCCGCGCACGGCATCGCCAGTTTTCAGACCAAAAAGTTTTATTTGAGAGGGCGATACATAAATATCGTCGGGAGAGGTCATATAATTATAATCCGCAGAGCGTAAAAAACCATAGCCATCTTGCATCATTTCCAAAACACCTTCACCTTCAATCACACCATCCAATTCAATATTGAATTTTGGAACAGCCAGCATTGATTCATTTTTGGAATATTGCTGATCTTTATGAGAAGGTTTTTTTTCTTTTTTAGAAACCGGCGGGTAGTCATCGTCAAATTCCATCAAAGCTGGATTGATAAAATCGTCGTCATCATCGTCTTCCGGAACTTGCAAAACGGGCGTGGGAGGTTCTTCATCAATGGGTTCAAGAATCGGAGCAGAGAGATTATCGAAGCGATCTGACAATTCAAAACGCGGCGGTCGCTCTTGCTTGACTATTTTATTGAATGATATTTCTTCGGGTGGAGCCGAATCCTCGCCTTCGCCAAGTCGCTTGCGGGGGCGTTTCTCCACACGCGATTCTTTATCTTTTGATTTGTGAAGAGCAGAAGGAATTTTGCCGTAGGGTGTGTTGTCTTCTACAAGGATTTCGGGCGATTTGTTATCGGGCGAAGCGTTGACAGCTTGTGCATCGAGGATTTTGTAAATCAAGTCTTGTTTGCTGAGTTTTTTATATTCAGGTATTTCAAGCCGATTCGCAATTTCTCTCAATTCTTGCACCAGCATATCGTTTAATTGCAATATGTCGTATTTCATGCGAACGAAATGTTATTAAAATAATTATTTTTTAAAATTGAATTTTTTTCAAAATGAATAAGATTTGTTGAGAATCTATAAATACTATATAATAAATAAATTTAAACTACCCCTCAGTATCAACCCATAATTAATGGCTTGAAAACAGCAAATCAAAAGTGGAAAAATTTGATACGGCTAATCTCTGACAAAATCTTGTCTTTCATCAATCCCACGCACCCTTTCGTTAACATTGAAAGTGGGAACAGGTCTTTGTAAGAAAGGATTGTAATTTCTATAAGAGTCATACCGACCTATGTTTTTTATAGTTCGGAACTGATTATGAATGGTGTAAGTGCGTGATTATCAAACTATTAGAACGATTTTGTATTGATGAATACTTTAACAGGTAAATGGTTTATATTTTCAGTAGGAACGGGAGCTACAACAATCCGCCGAGTTTAAACGTATCTATTCGAGGAAATGTTATAAAATCGAGGTGTTATAATTTAGTTGCTTTTCGCTTGTCTCTATTAGTTTTGGCAAAGATAAACTTTATTTTTATTCCGCAAATATTATTTTTGCAAAAAAATTAATATTTTCATTTTAATAACAAATAATTATGCTTCAACTTAATTTTTTTCGCGAGCAAAAAGAACGTGTTATAACGGGTCTTAAAAAACGCAACTGGAGTGATGAGGATATTCAAGATATCATCAGACAAGTACTCTCTATTGACGATACACGCCGAGCGTCTCAAACTGAACTCGATAGTCTTCTCGCTGAAGGCAATCAACTCTCAAAAAAAATCGGCGATTTGATGAAATCCGGTCAGCGTACTGAGGGGGAGGCAATGAAAGCGCAAGTGGCTGAATTGAAAGAGAAATCCAAATTACTTGAAGATAAAAAAACTGAAGCGGAAGCGCAATTGGAAAATCTTTTGCTCACTCTGCCTAATATTCCAAACGAAGCCGTTCCATTTGGCAAATCAGCTGACGATAATGAAGTCACTATCGCTATTTCAGGCGAAAACAAAGCGGATATTGCTACTAATAAGCTTGTTAAAGATTTGGACAGCGATACAGCTTGGCAATATTGGATGTCAGCATTACCACAATTGCCCGATTCAGCACTTCCCCATTGGGAACTGGCTCAAAAATATGGCATTTTCGACCTCGAATTGGGCGTCAAAATTGCCGGTGCGGGCTTTCCTGTTTTTAGAGGGAAAGGAGCGAAATTAGTGCGCGCATT
>JAYUUR010000565.1:0-2627 GCA_043754475.1 Saprospiraceae bacterium
CATTGTCTTTAATTACTGTTATCTTTACTTGCATTTTATTCCTTTTTTTTAATACAAAGTTCTATCTTTTTTCCCAGCAACAAATTTAGTACACTAAGAAATTATTTAAATGCTTTGAATATTCATCTAAAAAAATATTCCATGGAGTATTATAAAAGTTTGAAATTTCCTTATGCGCTGGGGAATTGAAAAGATTTCATTTCGATGAAAAAAAAATGAAATAAATGGTTAAGATTAATGCTGTATAAGGTATTAACCTAAGTTGCTTTAAAGGCAGCCATTTGTTTACCCTAAAAGATATATTCGTTAATCCTAAATTATCCACTCAAAAAAAATTTAAACCTTATGAAGAACTTCATATTGCTCTTGGTTTTTACATTTTCTATAAGTTTACTTTCATCTCAAACCCCCTCAGTCAATAGCGACAAGAAGAGCAAAATTTTAATACATATTACACAGGGTCTTGAAAATCCCACACGAGCAGCACTTGGTTTTCTGATTGCCAAAACAGCACTCGAAGAAGGTCATACTGTGTCCATTTTTTTGGCAGGTGATGCTGTAAAACTATTACAAGATTCTGTTTTAAATACGTTGTCAGGCTTAGGAACAGGAAAACTCCGTGACCACTTTGAATCAATTGTCTCTTGAAAGTGACCGCATGTTTACCTATTAAAATTGTTTAATAAACTCATTGTTCAAAATTAAAATTTGTTAAAATCATGAAAAAACTAAACTGTTGCGATGCTGGCTTTGATTGCCCTGCTGTCGTTCGCGCCGATTCCGAAGAAGAAGTTTTAGCACAAGCTGCCCAACATGCCCTTGAAGTGCACGGTGTGACGGTGACTCCGGAAATGGCTGCACAAATAAAAACACTTATCACAGATGAGGTAGAGGCATAAAACAAATTATGTCGAAGTATTGACCCCCTAAATTGGGGATAGGCATTGTGTGGACTATGCTATAAATTTGTCTTTCAAGTATTGAAAAATCTTTCTATTTATCATTATTCTTTCAAATGACCTCTTGAAAGACAGTTATTTGTTTACCCCAAAAAACCATTTTAGCTTTCCTTTCATTTACTTTTTAAAAACTTAAACATTATGAAAAATACCCTTTTACTCTTTTGTCTTTTGTATGTAACAACACAGCTTTCGGCGCAGTCCTCCTCAGTAAAAAGCGAGGAAGAAGCCATTAAAAAAGTCATTGTCACCGAGTTTGACGCATTTGTACAACGAGATTTTAAGACTTGGGCAGATACTTACGTGGATGCACCCACCACCACTTTTATGGTGACAGATGCCAACACTTTTGGTTCACTATTTGCCATGAGTGATTTTCAAAAAATTTCAAAAGGCATGAAAGGCATGTTCGACTCTGGTTCAAAATCAACTATGTCGCTTGCCAATCGGGACGGCTGGCTTATCCGCATCAAAGGCGAAATGGCTTTTGCGATTTACAATGAAGAATTCCTCTTGGCTAATGGCACTAAAATAAAAGCCAAAACGCAAAAAGTGATGGAAAAAGTAAACGGGCAATGGAAAATAGCGACCACAAGTTCTATTGGTGATTTTAATAATGCGGTTATACCTACGCCCAATCCCGAAGAAGACGCTATCAAAAAAGTCATTATTGACGAAACCAGTTATTGGATTGATGGCAATTTTGACAAATGGTCAGCCAGTTTTATCCATGAACCTTACCTCATTTGGTCAGTCACGAATGGTGGCGAACCTGGCGATGTGCTAACGATGCGCGGTTGGGAAGCCTTGAAAACCTTTATGAGCAATTGGTTTAAAAACTACAATGGCGATTTTGCTAAAAAAATGCGCCAAAGCGATGTTTCTCGCGACAATTGGCAAATTCAAATCCGTAGCAATGTAGCTTATGTTTCTTACAATCAGCACACCGTTAATGCCGAAACAAAACAGATTTTAGACATTACCGAAACCCGCGTTTTAGAAAAAATCAGCGGCACGTGGAAAGTAGCGATGCAAACATCTTTGGCAGATTTTAAAGACGCAACACCGCCGATTCGGACGAAATACTGAGGGGGGTATAAACTTCGGGGAGTTTTCAAAGCTCCCCGAACTTGGACACAAACTTTGTCGCATTCTTACAATAGGGTGATTTCAAAAGAAATGACCTTTGTTTTATTATATGATAATACTATGTGTGCATCGGGATTTACAATATTTTTAATTAAAAATTAAGAACTAAAAACAGCTAAGATTCCGTTGCCCGCGTGCATTAATATTTGAAAATAACAAATTTTTTATCACAATCAAAAACGTTACAAGATGAATAAATCGCCTTAGTTTTTCAGACAAAAAAACGATACACTTTTTTAGAATCAAGGTGTCATCTGCACTGCCTTGGGCGGTCAAGTGCCGTGGAAAATGTAAGTCTGCAAAGAGTCTATGTAAGTCTGCAAAGAGCCCATGTAAGTCTGCATAGAGTTCATGTAGGTCTGCATAGAGTTCATGTAAGTCTGCATAGAGTTGATGTAGGTCTGCAAAGAGTTGATGTAGGTCTGCATAGAGTTCATGTAGGTCTGCAAAGAGTCTATGTAGGTCTGCAAAGAGTTCATGTAGGTCTGCAAAGAGTTCATGTAGGTCTGCAAAGAGTTC
>JAYUUR010000566.1:0-7757 GCA_043754475.1 Saprospiraceae bacterium
CTCGACCATGATGAAAGCAAACGTTTGTTTTCTCTTTTAAGTTCCGTGGATGCCGAGGTTTTACTTTTTCCAGAATCCTTTAATACCGCTTTTGAAACGCATATTTTGGGGCAACGACATTCTATTTTACAAGAGCGCAATAAACGAGACGGTGAACTTTTTACTCTTGAAATGGATAAACTCGACCGTTGGTCGGATGACCAACGCCTTGCCCTTCATGCTGAATTGCGTGATATAGAACAGGAAATCCGTTTGCGCCGTAATTTAGCCCGTCAAATTTCAGTTTTGGCAGAAAAAGTGAAAGAGCAACGAGCGATTACAGAATTAGAAAAACGTTTGGCGGATAAACGCCTGAAACTTCATGCCGAGGAGGACAATATCGAAAAACGCAAAAATGAATTTCTCGATACCATTGAAAAAAAATTAGATACTCGGATTGAGCAAAATACTTTGTTTAGGATTCGTTGGAAAATTGTTTGATAAAGAAATTGTCTCTCAGTGACATTTTATCGCTATTTTTACCACAATTTAATACATCATAAAATGAGTAAAATAAAAGTAAAAAACTTCGGTCCTATCAAAAACGGCTTTCAAGAAAATGATGGCTGGATGGATATTAAAAAAGTCACCGTTTTCATTGGTAATCAAGGAAGCGGCAAAAGTAGTGTCGCTAAACTTTTTTCTACTTTGACTTGGATTGAAAAAGCTTTGGTACGTGGGGATTTAACATTAAATGATTTGACGAATAACAACCGTTTTAAAAAACTTTGTGCCTATCAAAATATTGGTAACTATTTTAAAGACAATACGGAAATAAATTATATCGGCAAAGCCTATACTATAAACTTTCATTCGGGCAATTTGACTATTGAAAAAGCGGCTGAAAATGGGTATCAAGTACCCAAAATAATGTATGTGCCTGCCGAAAGAAATTTTGTGAGTGCCGTAAAAAATATTCGCACTTTGAAGGGTTTACCTCAAACACTTTATACTTTTTCGGAAGAGTTTTTTGAGGCTGGAGAGAACCTAAAAGGTAAAGTTCTTGAATTACCCATTAATAAAGCCCAGTTTGAGTATCAATCATTTAGTAAAACGGCTTGGATTTCGGGTGAGGATTACAAAATAAAACTATCAGAAGCGTCAAGTGGGTTTCAATCTTTTGCGCCGCTTTTTGTTGTTTCTCGTTATTTAGCACGGTCAATTAATGAAGAACAAGATGCTTCGGTCGTGGCTATCAGTATGGATGAAGAAAGACGCATCAAAAAAGAAATTGAAAAAATCCTTCTCAACAAACAACTATCCGAAGAAGTCCGTAAGGTATCTTTAGAAGTCTTATCTGCACGTTTCAAAAATTCTTGTTTTATCAATATCGTTGAAGAGCCTGAACAAAACCTTTTCCCGACTTCACAACAACATATATTGCATAGTTTATTAGAATTTAATAATCTGACAGAAGCCAATCAATTGATTCTGACAACACACAGCCCGTATATCATCAACTATTTAAGCATCGCTATTCAAGGCGATTATTTGAAAAACAAAATTGAAGCATCTGAAGATGCTGCCGCTTTATTAAAACCTTTGGATAAAGTCGTTCCTTTAAAATCCCTTATTGCAGCTGATGATGTTGTTGTTTATCAATTAGATGATGCTGGAAATATCACACAATTACCTGATTATAAAGGGATTCCTTCTGATGATAACTATCTCAATGCTTCACTCGGTGAAGGCAACGATTTATTTGATAACCTTTTAGAAATAGAGGAAGACTTATGAGCATTAACTTTTTTGAAGCAAAATGTCAAGAAAGCCCTATTTCTGCAATACGTTTTGGTTTATGCGATGACCAAAATGGGCAAAAGGCTTATACCGATACCAATAATCCAAATAATTGGATTGCAGTTCTTGAAAATGCACATAAGCAGCCAGTCACTTTCACCGCTATTGATAATTGTATCGAAATACTGAGGGGGGATAACAACGCTGAAAAACGTTGTGACGGTATGCTCACTTATACCGATAATATTGTTTTTGTGGAATTAAAAGAAGTCGAAAAGGCTTGGATTCTCGATGCGGTTGAACAATTGGAAACGACTATTCGATATTTTATGGAAAACCATGACATCAATCTGTTTCGACACAAACGGGCTTTTGCTTGCAACAAAAAACATCCTCGGTTCAAAGTCATTGAACCTGAAACTAAAAAACGCTTTTTTGATACTTACCGTGTCCGTTTGAACATTCAAGCTACTATAAAATTATGACAACCAACAACCAAAAACTCGAACTCTCTTGGATGCACAAAGGCGAAGACCTTGCCCTTGAACCCCGCATACTGCAACTGCAACCCGAACATTGTTTCGGCGATGCTCAAGCCGATAATATGCTCATTCATGGCGATAATCTCTTGGCTCTTAAAGCTCTTGAACAAGAATATACGGGTAAAATAAAGTGCATCTATATTGACCCGCCCTACAACACAGGCAATGCTTTTGAGCATTACGACGATATGCAGGAACATTCTCTTTGGCTCAATCTCATGTATCACCGCCTTGTTTTATTGCGTAATCTGCTCCATACTGAGGGGTCTATTTGGGTCACGCTTGATGACAATGAAGTGCATTATTGTAAGGTGATGATGGATGAAATTTTTGGAAGAGCGAATTTTGTTGGAAATGTAATTTGGGAAAAAAATTATAGCGAGCGCATGGATGCGAAGACTTTTAGTGTATCGCAAGACTATATTTTAGTTTATCGAAAAAGTGAAAATTTTCAAATCAATAAAATACAAAAAATACAAAACGATAAACAATTTAACCTTTTTGATGAGAAAAAACAAAAATTTTATAGAAGAAGGTCTTTGAGAAAAGAAGGTTCAGAGTCATTGAGAGCTGATAGACCTTCGATGTGGTATCCAATAGATGCACCTGATGGAACACTTATTTATCCTCATAAACCTGATAATACTGAGGGGAGGTGGAGATGGAAAAAGGAAAATGTAGATGAAAATAGAGATGAACTTGAATTCATCAAAAAGAGTGATAGGTGGGAAATATATGTGAAACAGTTTTTAGAAGAAGAAGCCACTCGTCCTCCTGCAACATTGTGGAAACAGGAAGAAGTTGGGCATAATCATGAAGCAAAGGAAGAAGTTAAATTGATAAACAAAGATGATATTTTTGCTACCCCCAAACCCGAACGCCTAATCGAGCGTGTTTTAACCTTAGCAACAAAAGAAGGCGATATAGTCCTCGATAGTTTTCTCGGCAGTGGCACAACCGCCGCCGTAGCCCATAAAATGGGGCGCCAATGGATAGGCATTGAATTGGGCGACCACGCCTACACGCACTGCCTGCCCCGCCTTAAAAAAGTAGTGGACGGCAGCGACCAAGGCGGTATCAGCAAAGCCATGAACTGGACAGGTGGCGGTGGCTTTAAAGTCTATAAACTCGCCGAAAGCCTATTGGAGCATGACGAAAACGGTATATTGACACTCAATCCCGATTTCACAGATGAAATGGTAGCCGAAGCCGTCGCAAAAATAGAGGGCTACCGTTACAACCCGACCCCCTCAGTATTTTGGCAACAAGCTGAGGGTTTAGATAAAAGTTATCTCTATGTGACTAAAATATTCATATCAAGGCAATGGCTTGACCAATTGGTGGAGCAAATCCCCACAGATATATCCTTGCTCATTTGTTGCCCTGCCTATACTGAGGGGTGCGAAAAAGCGTACAAACACATCAAGTTGAAAAAAATACCGCAAGCCTTCCAAGATGCGTATGATTTTGATAAAAATGATTACTCACTGAAAGTAGAAAACGTGATGCCATTGGAAGATGAAAACTTAGAAGAGGATGAAATAGGCGTTTCTACTGAGGGGGTGGTAATAAATAAAAAGCGAGTTAAAAAAACAGGTAATTCACAAACGAGCTTGTTTTAAAAAATAAAAATCAATAATCATGGAACTAAAAGAAGAAGTTATTAAATATTTAGAATCACATATACCCGAAATGGTAGATGGAGCTACCCGTCAAGCGTATTGGCAAACATTAGCATCAGGCGACAGTGTTTTGGTAACAGACAATGGGCATATTGTAGAAGTTTTTCCAGATGGCACTCGAAAAATAGTCAAAAAAATAGAACCATTAATAGCCATAGAAATAGGTAAAAAAATTGAAATAGATAAAAAAAAGAAACAACATGAGTAAAACATTCCACCCTCGTTTAAGAATGTTTGCGGGACCCAATGGGTCGGGTAAAAGTACAATGAAATCGGTTATTAAAGCTGAACTATTAGGCATTTATGTCAACCCTGATGAAATTGAGCAAGAGATTCAAAAAATGGATTTTTTGGATTTAAAACCTTTTCAAATAAAAACAACTCGAGAAGAGATATTGACATATTTTAATAATTCAACACTTTTGGCTAAAGCTGATTTGGCGGTCGAAGCCTTAGATTTGAGTTTCAATGATAATAAACTTGATTTTTATGGGGTACGAGTAAATGCTTATTTTGCTTCTGTTGCTGCCGATTTTATCCGTCAAAAACTCATTGAATCAAAAAAATCATTCACATTTGAAACAGTGATGTCCTCGCCCGATAAAATAGAGCTTTTAAAAAAAGCACAAGAGGCAGGTTTTCGGACATATCTGTATTATGTTGCTACCGAAGACCCGGATATTAATATTTCAAGGGTAAAGCATCGAGTGAAAACTGGAGGGCATGATGTGCCAAAGGATAAAATTATTGCTCGATATTATCGGTCATTGGATTTGCTTCTGCCTGCTATTAAGCATACAGATAGGGCTTATATCTTTGATAATTCAACTACTCAATTATCTTGGCTTGCAGAAATTACAGATGCACAGTCTTTAGAAATTAAATCAGACTATATACCTACTTGGTTCAATAAATATGTATTGGATAAAATTTGAGCCATAAGGTGTCGATAAAAAATGAGAAAACTGCATGAGTAAAATCTATTTTTTAAATCAAAAAACAGTAAATAAAACTCAGAATCATGCAGAACGAAACAATAGCACAAACATCTACCCATGACACTTATCATCCAGAGCTGCGCCAACCTTTGCGAGAGGCTTTGGAAATAGTGGCTGAGATAGCGGAGTCATTTGATTGGGAATTGGACAACACCCCCTCAGTATTGGAGGGTATTTTAAAAGACATTCAAAGCCAACACAAGACTTGTGTAGATTTTGAGCGAGAATTTGTATCCATCGCATTGAGCATTGCCACAGGCGTTGGTAAAACCCGTTTAATGGGTGCTATCATGACGCATTTGTTTTTGACAGGCAAAAGCCGCAATTTTTTTGTATTAGCCCCCAATTTGACCATTTATGAAAAACTGATACAAGATTTTGGCAATCCAGCCTTCCTCAAATATGCTTTTAAAGGCATCGCAGAATTTGCCAAAACACCACCCGTTGTGATTACGGGCGATAATTATGCTCAAGCATCAGGTCTATTTGCTGAAAAAGAGATGCGCATCAATATTTTCAACATTTCAAAATTTAATAAAGACAGTGGAGAAAGTACAGGCAAAAAAACTGGATTACCTCGCATAAAACGTATTTCAGAATACTTAGGACAATCGTATTGGAAATATTTAATAGGTTTAAATGATTTGGTCATTTTGATGGATGAAGCACATCGCTATCATGCCGATAAGAGTAAAAAAGTTATCAATGAGTTACAGCCTCGATTTGGAGTAGAATTGACTGCTACGCCATTTGTGCCTAAAAATGGTAATGCAGTGGCTGATAAAGAGACCGACAAGGGCAATCTATTTAAAAATATTGTCTATGAATATTCCTTAGCCGCAGCCCTTGCCGAAGGAAAATATATCAAAGAACCCGCTATTGCTACTCGTGAAAATTTTTCAAAAGAAGGCAAATCAGAAGAGGAAATAGAGCGCATCAAATTGGAAGATGCCATAAGTGTCCATGAAAAAACAAAAGTAGAATTGCAACGCTTTGCCAGTGAATCGAATCGTAAAGAGGTAAAGCCTTTTATTTTGGTTGTTTGTAAAGACACGACTCATGCCCGTGAGGTGTACGACTATGTGACAAGCAAGCAATTTTACAGTGGGGCTTATGCTCAAAAAACCTTGCAAATAGACAGCACCACTCGCACAACGGAAGAAATAGAAAAGCAATTTGTGAGCCTTGAAAATGTGAATAATCCTATAGAAATAGTGATACACGTCAATATGCTCAAAGAAGGATGGGACGTGTCAAACCTTTTCACCATCGTACCATTAAGGGCTGCTCGGGCATTGACATTGATAGAGCAAACCATTGGTCGGGGTTTGCGTTTGCCTTATGGTGCACGGGTAGGAGATAAGTATGTGGATACATTGACCATTGTATCACATGAGCATTTTGACCAAGTGATAGCTGCCTCCAAAGAGGGTAGTTCTATTTTTAAACAAATGCGGTTTATCAATATCGAAACGGGAGTAGAAGGCGATAAAACGACATTAGCGGTTATTCCTGACCGAGTGAGTCAGCAGCAGCAAAAGAAACAAGAGCAAATAGATACAATGCAGGATGTCGTTGGAAAACAATATGCTCAATCTGTTTTAGATGCAGAAAGGGCTATTATTAATATACTACCGATGGTGGCAGAGGCTATGCCCAATGTATATGGCATACAAGATATGATAAAACCAGAAGTACGAAAAGTCGCTTTGGAAATGATAGCCAAAGATTTGGCTAATCGCCCTGGACACCTCTTTTCTATACAACAAAATGCTGAGATAGTAGCCAATGCCGCCAAAGTTTATGATGAGATAGTTACAGACTATGCACAGAATATAATAGAAATTCCTCGTTTATCCTTACAGCCCGAACCACCAGTCGCTATTTTTGGAGATTTTGATTTAGATACTTCAGGGCAAAATGGAATTGAGACAAAATTTGAATTTCATATAGGCAATGAACAAATTGTCAGAGAAAGTTTAGTAGACAATCAAAGAGATTTTATGGGATTACTGAGGGGGGCAAATGAGAGAAAATTGGAAACACCTGAGCAGAAAATTGTGGCTCGCCTTCTTGATTTTCCTGAAGTTGATTATGATAAGTTCAGCACTTTATTATTCAAATTAACCCGTCAAGCAATATTAGCTATCAAATCAACTCTTCGGGCAGATGAAACAATTGAAAGAGTTGTATTTGAAAATATGCGTGAAATAGCCAAGCGTATATACAAGCAGATGAAGAAACATTTTAAGCTTCAACAAACAGGATTCCAAATATCATCCATTCGACCTTTTAGTCAAATTGAAAAACACAATATTACTGTTCCTTTGAGCGCAGGAAGATTGGATTATAAAAACGAAACTTTCCGCAAAGGAGATATTGGTCGATTGGTATTTATGGGCTTCAAAAAATCATCGCATCCAGAATATAAATTTCATTCAGATTCAGAATTAAAATTTTCAAGAGTGTTAGAACGAGATACCTCAATAGAAAAGTGGATGCGCCCTGCTCCTCAACAATTTAGTATTTATTGGGGACCAGAGTCTCGAAAATATGAGCCTGATTTTGTAGTAGAAAGCAATGAAGCTATATATTTAGTAGAGGTAAAAGCATCTAATGAAGTGGATGATAATGATGTGCAACTAAAAGCAAAATCTGCAAAAGTGTATTGTGATGTTGTGTCAGAATATTCTAAAAAGCATAAGAAAAAAGTGTGGCATTATCTTATTATCCCTCATGACCAGATACAAACGAAT
>JAYUUR010000567.1:0-23397 GCA_043754475.1 Saprospiraceae bacterium
GGCTCAACTCAATGCCCCTTTGCAACAATTCATCGCTTTTATCCGCTCCGCCCAAGATGCCAAAATCAGCATGGAACGCTTGGCTGAAATTCATCAACAACCCAATGAAGATGCCTTTACTCAAAACAGTATCGGCTTGGAACAGCTTGAAATACTGAGGGGGGGCGAACACAACCATCTTAAAAACTCGGATGTACATACTCCCGTATTTACTTCCCCAACTATGAATCGAAGCGAGAAAACTCCCCCTTTTGCCAAAGGCATTCCTTCGGAAGGGACGGGGGGGCTTGGGCTAACTATTGAAAACCTCTATTTCAAATACAATGCTTTGAATGATGATGTACTACAAAACATCAATCTGATAATACCGCATGGCAAAGTCACCGCCATAGTCGGCACATCGGGCAGCGGCAAAACCACTTTGGTAAAACTATTGCTCGGTATGTATCCGCCTACTAAAGGCATTATCCGCATGGGCAATATCAACCTCAACACCATTACCCCCTCAGTATGGCGCAAACAATGTGGTGCAGTGATGCAAGACGGCTATATTTTTTCAGATACCATTGCCAATAATATAACTGAAAGTGATGACATTATTGATAGACAGCGACTACTCTATGCGGTACAAATGGCTAATATTCAAGAATTTATAGAGGCTTTGCCCTTGATGTATAATACAAAAATTGGCGACAAAGGCAACGGCATCAGTCAAGGGCAACGACAAAGGATGCTGATAGCCCGAGCCATTTATAAAAATCCGCATTTCCTCTTTTTTGATGAAGCCACCAACGCTTTAGATGCCAATAACGAACGTGTTATAGTCGAGAACCTACAAAATTTCTATCAAAACCGCACCGTTGTAGTGGTGGCACACCGACTCAGTACCGTCAAAAATGCCGACCAAATTGTGGTGTTGGAAAAAGGACAAATTGTAGAGATAGGCACGCATACCGAACTGGTTCGCACTCAAGGAGCGTATTTTAATTTAGTGAAAAATCAATTGGAATTAGGAGAATAAATAGTTTAATACCCTAAAATTTCTTTAAATTCCTCAAGTGAAACAACTTTTACTGTAGGAAAAGGCAGCGTTTTGAGAACATTAAAATGGTGGTCATTGGTTACTAAAAAGTGGGCATTGGCAGAAATGGCGAGGTCGGCAAATTTATTATCATCAGGGTCGGCAGCGATGAGTTGCCAACGGATAAAAGGTTCTGTTTGAATGACATTTGAGGCGGTCAGTAGTATATTGATAACTAACTCAGCTGTATATGGCGAATAAAATTCACCGATTTGTTCCTCATATTCAAGCATGATTTCGTTGCTCATAACCCAATTAAAAGCTTTTTGACGAAAAGCCAAATAAAGCCAATATTCGGGATTTTTAGCAGGAATAGAAGCAATTAGGCAATTGGTATCTACAATAACTGTCATTTTGTCCGTTGTTGTTGGTTCAAAATGGCTTCAAAATCGGCTCTTGTGATACCTTTTTTGTCAATAACATGTTCAACTTCTTGTTGCAAAGCCGTTTCATAATACGTCAGAAGCATTTCACGAATAGCTTCTAAATCATGTTCAGGCATCTGTCGGCTGAACAAACGAAGCAACATCAGTTGTACGTCATTCAGTGGTTGAGGAAGCGGTGCGGCTTGAGTGGACATATTCAGTCATTTAATTTTTAATCTAATTATTACAAAATTAGTCTTTTCAGATGAAAATTGAAATAAACCCTTATTTATTAACTTTAAAAACTCAAACATTATGAAATTATTTGAAGAAATTAATTTATTAGAGCGTTTAGACCAACTCATTAGGCTCAAAGCAACGGGTACGCCTTGCGAATTAGCCAAAAAATTAGAGCTTTCAGAAAGAGAAGTCTATCGGATTATCGCAGAATTACGCCTGAAAGACATCAAAATTGCTTATTGCAAGAAGCGATGTAGCTACTATTATGAAAATGAGACATTTCTAAAGTTTCAAGCTCACGTCATTGAAGATGGAAAAGAAAGAAAAATAATGGGCGGTGAAAATATTTTTGATTTTTCTGAAAATATTTTTCAGACTGCCAAATTTTGGCAGTCTGATGATTCAACTTTGTAACAAGTTGATAAACACCGAAGAACAGAACAAAGCCGGCGGTTTTTGTTTTTCACTGTTTGGATACTGAGGGGTATGCTGAAAACCCTGCCGGTCTACCTATTGAGGTGGAGGGAATAGAGTAGGTTAATGTTAAATTTATCAATTATGAAAAAAATTCTTTTAGAGAAATTTAAAGATGCCTTGATACCAAAAAATGCTTTAAAGGCAATCAAAGGAGCTTATGGAAGCGATTGCGGTACCACATGTTCAGGAAATGTTTCTACCTGCACATTTAATAGTGCGTGTGGGGCAGGAGCTATTTTGACTGGTAGTATTTGCGGTAGCGGTTGTTATGCTGCATATCAATAATTTTACTCATTTATGTCTTTAATTGCTCCGAAGGTTTTGATAAAAATATAATTTTGTTTAAATCTTCGGAGTTCTCTATTTTATATTTATTATGATGGCTTAAAGTAAAATATTGGTTGCTTATCTTAACCTTAAAAATCTTACGAAATGGTAAAATACCTGATTCTTTTTATTCTTATTACTAAAATATCATTTGGACAAAATTCTTATTTGAAAATAAATATTAATGGTAAGTTTAGAGAAAGTTCAAATAAAGTTTATTTGGAAAATGTTGGATATGGTATAATTGATAGTGCTTTTTATAGCAATATTTTTGTTTTAAGATTACATAACAATCCTTATTCATGTTATCGGCTGTCTTATGGCTATAATAAAACGAAGATATTCTTCAACGAGGGAAACCATAATGTTGATATAAATATTGATTTGGATAATTATTTAGGAGACGAACCTCATGTAGTTGAAGGAGAGTACAATAAAATTTACCAGAATTTTAAAGATACGTTATTCAAGTTGCATTTACTAAAGTCTCAAGCACCCGATAGAGTTCAAAAGAATGTTAGTGACGATTTAGTTTTTAAGCATTTTAAAGATATAATTATTAATTATCCATTCCTAGGAATGATGGCTTTTTATGATTCTCGAGAATTGTTAAGGTACATAAATCCTTGTTCTATAAATATAAAAAAATATATTTCTTTATTTGAATCCTTAGATAGTAACTTAAAAAATCATCCTTCTTACAAGGAAATACTAACAGAATTAGACAGTTTAAATCGCCTTACTCCTGGGGGTACTATCCATGATTTCAGCTTAATGAACACTAAAAAAGAATATATATATACTTTCGATAAGCGTGGGAAATTTTTACTAGTTTTATTTTCTAGTCGCGGTTGTACGTATGTTGAAGAAGTAGAGAAAAAGCTAATAGAATCTTATAATGAGCTAAAATCTCTAAATTTTGAAGTCCTTAGAGTAAGTGTTGATTTTTCATTATTTAAATTTGATCCTCGCTTGTTAAGCAACATAGATGGGCTTTATAATTATTACCCATGGGAAAGTGTATATTTATTTAATGATAAAACAGGCAATAATATACTTAGAACTTATAATGTACTTACATGGCCACGAGCTTTTCTATACTCTCCTGAAGGAATACTTATGGAGACCAATCCTACTATTGAAAATCTTTTCTATCAATTAAGGTTAAATAAAAGATAGGTTATTGAAATTTATACTAATACATACGTTTTAATTATATTTTAAATTAAATTCATTAGATAATAACTTAAATATTATACATGAAATGTCTACCCCAAACTAATAAGATATTAATGAAATATATGAAATTATATAATCATAATATTTCTAAATCTTTGATTGAGATTACTTTACAAAATCATCCAAAGCCTAATACATTAGGGAGTATTAAAGATATTTTCAATGAAATGGCAATAGAAAATATTACATTACGATTTATAGAATCTGAAAAAAATAAACTATTAGAACTACCCACTCCTTTTATTAGTCATACGATTCAGGGAGGGTTTATCATCATTAAAAATATTACAAATGAATTTATTGAATATTATAGTACTAATAAAGGAGAAAATAGAGAAAAATGGTCTGTTTTTAGAGAACAGTGTACGGGAGTAGCTATATTGACTTTTCCTAAATCCTATCAAAATAAAAAACACCCCATTAGTATCTATCAATTTACTAAATTTTTTTTAATACTCACTATCCTATTGGTTTTAGCGTTTTATGGTTTTACATTTTATGAAATTGCAGGCTCTTGGCTTATTTCAACTTTATTTTTTACGAAAGCCATTGGTTTAGCTCTCTCGGTTGTATTATTACAGAATGAATATAATAAAAATGGCTCTTTTGTCAATCGCCTCTGTTCAGTTGGAAAGAATGATTGTAATAAAATATTAAATAGCCAAGACTCCAAAGTGTTTAATTTTCTAAGTTGGTCGGAGTTAGGTTTTTTATATTTCTCTGGAGGTATTCTTTCTTTGATGCTCAGTTCAGGTCACAGTTTGGATAATACAATAATGGTTTTATTTTTAATGAATATTCCAACCCTTCTTTTTTCTTTCTACTCAGTATGGTATCAATATTTTAAAGCCCATTCATGGTGTCGCTTTTGTTTGATTACTATTGGATTGTTCTGGGTTGAAGCTGCCATATTATTGAGTATTACCACCTCAGTATTTTCTTCTGCTATCTCATTACAAGAAATGCTAATTGTTGTTTTATGCTTTAGTTTACCTCTAACTGCGCTTTTACTTATAAAACCTATTTTAGAAAAAGCAGAAGAGTTTTCTAAGGTTAAAAAACAACTCAATCAAATAAAGTTTAATGATGAAGTCGTTGACACCCTATTCAAAAAGAGTGATTTAAAGACATCAACAGAAGGCTTCGCTCTAAAAATTCAAGGAGATATGGAAAATACTAATATCCTCACAATCATTACTAATCCAACTTGTCCACCTTGTGCAAGAGCGCACAAAGAATTAGAAAAATATTTCAATGGTTGCTATGATGATTTGAGTGTTAATATAGTTTTTATAGTTGATACTGAAAATGATAAAGATTCAGAAAAACTGAAGGTTGCTCGAAAAATTATTCAAATTTACGAGTCAAAAGGTGCGAAAGAAGCTATAGAGGCTATGAATATTTGGTATCAAGACCGTAACAAGTCTTATGAAAAATGGAATATGTCTTTTCCTGCGGAAGACTTAGACATTGATAGCATTTTGAAAAAGCAGAATGAATGGTGTGAAAAAAATAAAATCCAATATACGCCAACAATTCTTTTTAACGACAGGGAATTGCCAGAGCAATACAGCATTGAGGATATAAAATATTTAATGACATAAGCTTATTTTAAACATTTACTATTTTGTATGAATATGAAAACACTACTTTTTGTCATGTTGCCTACGCCAAGTCATTATATGACTTCTTTTCCTTTAGCACATGAATTTAAAAAGTTAGGTTACAATGTGGTTTTCTCTGGAAATCAAGATTTTATAGAAAATTTAGTGCGCCAAAACGGATTTGCTTACGAAAAAATGCTGTATCAGACTTCTGATATTATAGCAACCTTAAAATATTTTTTTTCTTTCCTTGTCGTTAGCCTTATTTCAAAGAGCTTTTTATTTGAAAGGTATAGAGAGTTTCACCTTAATATAATGGAAGCCAAACGACTCATAAAACAAACTCAGGCAGACGCTGTATTTATTGATGAACACTTATCTCATTATTACTTTTATTTTAAAACAGAGAAGTGTAAAATTTTTCTATTAAATACAAAATTGCTTACAAGTAGAAATGGCAATAATCCACCTTTAAATACCAAACATTTACCCAATACAACTTTCATTTCAAAAATTGTCAATGAACTTGCGTGGCAGAAGGTTTTTTTAAATCATTTTTTTAAATCATTAAAGTACAAATTGGCATTTATTGGCAAAGATGATGAGTTCTTCATAAAACGGTTTTGTAAAAAGAATAATATTGACTATGAAGCACTTATAAATAGAAAAAATGTATTTTATTATGGAATAAAAAATGTTAAAAGGATAGTACTCGCACCCGAATATCTTGAACCTACTTTAAAGGATAGCAATAATATTTATGTGTCTTTGGAGGATAAAAGAAAAGAGGAAAATCTCATTAATGAGGAATATCTCCATTTGAAAAATATAATTTCAATACAAAAACATTGTAAAATATTATTATGCAGCTTTGGAACATTGGTAAATGAAAATGACAAGGCGATTTTTTTAAATAAACTAAACATAGCAGTAAAAGACGAAAACTTTGTACTCATTGTAGTTTCAAAAGATTTGGAAATCATCAAAAATAAAAATGAGAATGTGTACATATACTCCTCATTACCTCAATTAGATTTACTGAAATATTGCGATTTGATGATACATCATGGCGGTTTTAATACGATAAAGGAGTGTATGCAGTTTCAAGTTCCGATGTTGATATATGCACTAAAAAAAGAAGGCTACGATTGGTTAGGTAATGCTGCAAGGGTAAAATGGAGAGGATTGGGCGTTGTGGGTAATATTTATAAAGATAATCCCCAAAAAATAAAAGAAAACATTAAAAAAGCACTGCTTATTGAAATGTCTAAGCAAAATTATGAGCAAGAATATGATAAAGTCAATAAATTTATTGAAGAAGAATTAATTGCCTAAATTCTCTCTTCCGAAGGAATCCCTTTGGGAAAAACTAAAAGTGAAATGAAAATTGGCATCACAAAATGTATTGAATGAAGTTGAGTTCTGAAATGCGTTTAAAAATACTATCGGCGGAGATAAGGGGAATATTGGCTTCAATAGCAGAAGCAGCGATAATTGCATCCGGTAGTTTTAGATTATAAGTTCTTCGAATAAGAATAGCTCTTTCTTTTATAGGTGTAGTCAACTCAATAATAGTGCAATCAGAAAAAAAGGTTTTAACTTCTTTGATTTCAGCATCTGAAATTTTTGGATAGGCTAATACTTCCATTTCTGAAATAACAGATAGATAAATTTCCTTTTGGTCAAGTGCTGTTGCCAAAGTTGCGTCGCCACCTAAAAAATAGAGGGCAATATTAGTATCTATCCAAATTTTATCACCACTCATCACGCATCCGTTTTTGATAAGTGAGCGGGTCTTCCCGAAGTGTCAAAACGCCTAAATATTTTTGAGCGTCGAGTTTCTTACCCGAAGGGAAATTTTTAAATACTTTTTTTATTTCCTCAATAGACATTTCACGACTTAATATAACTGACATAGCTTTAAGATTTTAAATTTAAGACAAATATAAACCTTTTTGCGAATAATTGAACCAAAACAAACAACAAATGCCCAACCTCATCACTAACCCCAACGACCTCCCTCTCAACGAGCGCGAAGAAACGCTCCAATTCATTGGTCGCCCCCCCTCAGTATTATTGCGGTTTGGTATTACGGCAGTCGCTGGCGTGGTGGTGTTATTATTGGCATTGAGTTATTGGATAAAATACCCTGATGTCGTCATCGCCAAAGTAGTCTTGACAACTGAAAACCCACCCATTCGGATGCTGTCCAAAACAGGCGGCAGGGTGTCTGAGATTTTAATAAAAAATAATCAGCCAGTAGAAAAAGGACAAGTCTTGTGCGTGATGGACAATACTGCTGATTGGCGCGATGTGTTGACATTGGAAAAACAACTTGCCCCCCCTGCCCCCCAAAGGGGGGAGTTTGCAAAGTGGGTCAATTCGAGCTTTGGGAGGACTGATTTAAAATTGGGAAATCTTCAAAGTATTTATTCCGTTTTTACTCAAAACCTCAAAGACTATCATTATTTCTTAGAAAAGAACGGTGTTTTACAGAAAATACACTACCTCACTCGACAAATAGAATCGCTCAGACAATTGAATATCAACCTTTTAAAACAGAAAGACATTCAAGCCAAAGAGTTTGAACTGACAGAAAAAGAGTTTACCCGTCAAAAACGGCTGCATACTGAGGGGGTCATTTCAGATAGTGAATTAGAAAAATCCAATGCCCTGTATCTTCAACAAAAACGCCAAATAGAAGCCAACGATGCCGCATTTATCAACAACGATATGCAAATCGGGCAGCATGAAGCCCAAATAAACGACCTCAGCCAAAACAAAGGCGATAATCAAAATACCAAAGAACTCACCGTTTCGGAAGATATGCGCCGCCTCAAAGCCGCCATAGAAGAATGGAAACAAACCTATTTAGTCATCGCCCCCATCAGCGGCACAATATCGCTATCCAAAATATGGAGTTCACAACAAAGCATCGGTGCAGGTGAAGAAGTATTAGCTGTTGTGCCCAGCCCCCCTCAATCCCCCCAAAGTGGGGACGCTAAAAGAGGGGCTATTGTTTGTAAAGCCATTTTGCCCGCCAACCAATCAGGCAAAGTAAAAATAGGTTTAACCGCTAATATCCGAATAGATATTTTTCCTTATCAGCAGTACGGAATACTGAGGGGGTCGGTAGAAAATATCGCCCTCATTCCTCAAAAAGAAGATTATCAATTAGACATCATCATGCCCACTGATTTGATAACCAGCTACGGCAAAACCCTTACATTTCGCCCCGAAATGCAAGGCACTGCACATATTATCACGGAAGATAGGCGGGTAGTTGAAAGGATATTGGATAGGTTTAGGGATTTGTTGAGGAATAGATAATAAAAGTGTAATTAGTCATCTACAATTCCCCTTTTTTCAAAGCCGATACAGCAAAATCCACCGCCCGAGCCGTCAACGCCATATAAGTCAAGGACGGATTGACGCTGCCTGTTGATACCATAGCTGAACCATCTGTGACAAATATATTTTTACAATTGTAGACTTGATTGTGCGCATTGAGGACGGATGTCTTCGGGTCATTACCCATTCGAGCGATGCCCATTTCATGGATGCTGCCACCCAAAGTCGCATTATTATCGTAGGATTTCACATTTTTACAACCCCCTGCGGTGAGCATTTCAACAGCATCATATTTTTTCCCTTTTTCCGATACGTTTATATTTGACATGCTTTCGAGTAAAATATTGTAGTTTAATTTTTGATGGTGATATTTTTTAAAAACCATCGGGTTCTCCCCTACTACCTTTTTAAAAATCCGATTGAAATAAGAGAGGCTTTCAAAACCACATTCGTAGCATGTTTCGGTCACATTTTTATCAATGAAAAGCAGCTTTTTCGCTTGGTCAATTCTATATTGATTTAAAAATTCAGTGAATGTCAGGCGAGTCATTTTTTTAAAATAACGACAAAAAGCGGCATTGGTCAAGTTGGTCAATTGCGCCGCTTCGGTAATAGTAATAGAGCGTTGATAATTGTCTTCTATAAATTTGTATAACTCTTTGATACGCATTTGCTCTTTTCGATTATACAAGTTTTCAAAGGGTTTGGGATGTAATAATGATTGCTCATCAGTGGTCGCCAGCACTTGGAAAATGGATAATATTTCCATAAATTGCTCAAAATGAGGCAATAAATGAAACTTTTTCAAGCGTTTTCCTACATTTTTCTTCGTTTCTCCATGAAAACAAACGGCATGGCGAGATTTTTCAAATAGGGAATGAATAGCCGATAGTTCGGGAGAATTAATGAAGTCGTTTTTCAAAAAATCTTCTTTCATTTGTAAAACGATTTTTTCATAATCGGTTTTGATACCATAATCAAAATAATATCAATATAGTTCAAATAATGGCAATTATTGTGATAGATTATAGTTAGAAACCCGCTTAATTTTGTATCATTATTTAATCAATAAATTGACTAATCAATGGAAATGAATGAGAATACCATGACGCCAACAATGGCTCAAACGATGGCTCCGACAATGGTGCCAGACAATGCCCATACCGATATTCCGGGCAATCCATCCACTGCCAAAAGCAGCGTTCAAAAACTCAGCGACCGCTCCAACGGTATGCCGCTGCGTGTACTCTCCGAAGAGGATTGGGCATTTTGGATTGAAAACGGTTATATTGTTGTAAAAAATGCTGTTCCGAAGGAGAATGCTCAGAGAACCGCTGATTTTTTATGGGAATTTGAAGAAAAAGACCCCAATGACCCTGAAACGTGGTACACCCCACCCCGCGCCGAAATGCAGATGAAAGAGCTAACCAATACAGGCATGGTTGAGGTTTACAACAATCAACACCTTTGGAATAACCGCCAAATGCAGCATGTTTATGATGCTTTTGTGGATATTTGGGGCACTGAAAAACTATGGGTGACGATTGATAGGGCGAATTTGAATTTTCCGCTTCGCCCCGGATTTGAATATAAAGGCTTTATCCATTGGGATTATGACCCCGAAACACGCCCTCAAAATGTGCAGGGTGTCTTGGCTTTGGCAGACCAAATGGATGTCAATATGGGTGGTTTTCAATGTATTCCCGAACTGTTTCGCACGTATGATACATGGAAATTGACACAACCTGATGACCGCAACCGATTCAAACCGGATGTAACCGAGTTTCAAGATAAATTGGTAAAAGTGAAAATGGAAGCAGGCGATTTATTGATTTTCAACAGCACACAACCGCATGGCATTCGCCCTAATTTGTCGAAAGATAAAGTGCGAATCGCTCAATATATTTCGATGATGCCAGCGCAAGAAGACAATGCAGCCCTCCGTGAATGGCGTATCAATTCATGGCGCAATCGCATCGCCCCTGAAGGCTATGCGTTCCCCGGCGACCCTCGCAATTGGGAACAAACGAAGTACGGAACTGCTGAACTCAATGAATTGGGTAAGAAATTATTAGGGCTTGAAAGTTGGTAAGACATTGATTGTCAGTTAATTGCAACGCTCCAAGAGTTTGAAATCTCTTGGAGCGTTTTGTTTTTAATCATTTTAATTGGAAAATAATTTGGGAAAGTGGAATTTCATATGGTACATTTATCACCTAAAGTTCATTGACAGGCTGTTTGGGTTGATAATTTGAAAATAACTGAAGAATAAAACTCAAATAGCCTTTTCGATGAATTATATTGACCATCTGTGAAAAGTATAACAATGACTAAAGGAAAAGAAATAATCAATAACGAAACAGAATATCGTGCTGCATTAGCAATGATTGAACCGTTTCTTAAAAAAGGTTTTGAACAACTGACACAAGAGGAAGATGAAGAATTAGCGAGTATTAGTATAATTATTGAAGAATATGAATCAGTACATTATCCATTGCCTTTCAAGCCCACAAACATAATTGAGATGTTAGAATTAAAAATGTTTGAACGCAGAATGAAACAGAAAGACTTAGCTAAAGCATTGGGTATTACTGAAAATCGTATTTCTGAAATTTTAAATGGAAAAAGAAAAATCAATATGGATTTAGCTAAACGCTTATATAATGTACTTAATATTGACCCGAAGTTTATTATAATTCATGCTTGATACTGAGGGGGTTAAAAATCACTCCCCTCAGTATAAATCCTAAAAATCCTTTCATTTCACAGCCAAAACAGGCACTTTCACCGCATGGCGCACATGCACAATGGTCTCTCCAAAAATCCAATCGTATAGTCCTGTATGTCCATGACTGCCCATCACGATTAAATCAACAGCTTCTTCTTCAGCAAATTGAGGTATCACGTAGCGGGGTGAGCCAAAGCCGATTTTAGGCACGACATTGATTTGGGCATTATTCAGTTGCTCGGCATAGCGATTGAGTTGCTGAATATCGTCGGAGGTTTCAAAATCTTTAGCTTCTTTTTTCCAATATTTGGCGCTCACGCTCTCTACTACATGCACTAAAAAATAATGGGTATCAGGCTTACCCATGCTGATAGCCGTTTCGATGGTTTTGAAATCCATAGAAGAAAAGTCAACACAAATCATAATTTTTTTAAAAACGTGTTGTTTCAATCCTATTAATGAAACGGCTTGACCATGTGGCGATTTAATTCTTGATTGACTTGTATTGAACCAAGGGTAGAGCAGGATGGAGACTAAAAGTCCTAAACTCGCTAATAAAACCAATAAAACAGGGTAAAAAAGCCATGAATTGTCTGCCGTCAAGCCTCCTTTCCAATCGGATATTGTTTTTACCACCAATTGGATATTGAGATAAATAATAATACTTGCGCTCAACCAAGCTAAGCATTTGACCCATAAACGATTGCTGAATTCGCCCATTTTTTCTTTATCACTTGTAAAATGAATGAGTGGAATAACAGCAAACCCTAATTGCAAACTCAATATAACTTGACTCAAAATCAACAACTCCCCTACTTGGCTTTCACCTGTATAAAGTATGGTCAAAAAAGCAGGTATAACCGCTAACAAACGGGTAATCAACCGCCGCAACCAAGCTGCAATCCGCAAATTTAAATAGCCTTCCATCACAACTTGACCTGCTAAAGTACCCGTTATCGTCGAGCTTTGACCAGCAGCAATGAGGGCGACAGCGAAAAGCGTAGGTGCTAAGTTTTCACCTAAAAGCGGTGCTAACAGTCTATGTGCATCTTGTAATTCAGTCACTTCACTCATATTATTGCGGTGAAAGACGGCCGCCGCTAATATCAAAATAGCCGCATTGACAAATAATGCTAAATTGAGAGCAATCGCTGAATCTATAAAATTAAATTTCAAGGCTTGTTTTATACCCGCAGGTGAGCTATCGTGTTTGCGCGTCTGCACGAGGGCTGAATGGAGGTACAAATTATGCGGCATAACGGTAGCCCCAATAATGCCAATGGCAATATACAGCGCACCTTTATCAAGCATACTGGGAATAAAACCCAAGCCGATGCCGACCAAATCAGGTTTGGCAAAAAATAATTCTACAAAAAAACACGCGCCAATAATGAAAACCAAACTCAAAATAAACATTTCAATATAGCGAATCCCTTTGTTTTGCAAATATAAAATAACAAAAGTATCAAGCAAAGCTATCGAAACGCCCCAAATAAGCGGCAAGCCAAAAAGCAATTGAAGACCAATCGCCATACCGATTACTTCAGCTAAATCGCAGGCAGCAATGGCAATTTGAGCCAAACCGAAAAGCGGTAAATTTATCCACTTAGGATAGGTTTCACGCGAGGCTTGCGCCAAATCACGCCCTCGCACCACGCCCAAACGGACGCTCAAAGTCTGTAATAATAGGGCAATTAAATTACTCATCAACAAAACCCACAAGAGGGAATATCCATATTTGCTACCGCCGGCGATGTCAGTTGCCCAATTGCCCGGATCCATATAACCCACTGAAATTAAAAATGCAGGACCCATTGTCATAAAAAGCCGCCGCCAACTGACGGTCGTTTTGCCTGTATCTACGCTTTGATGGACTTCGTCTAAGGATTGATATTTCATAAAATACTACTTGTTTTGTTCTGTAAAATAATGGCTGAACATTGTTTTAGACAAATATAGTTATAATTTTTAGATTAGACTAAATATTTTTTTATTACTTAGCACCCCCTCAGTATTTTGACCTTTTTATGCGGCTTTTATCGTATATTTGTAAGATTAAATGTTCAATAAAATCACCCACACTATGAAATCGAGATACTATACTACACTTCTTTTAGTTTTCCTCTGCTGTCACTTCTTGAAAGCCCAATCGCTTACCGAAAAGCGTCCTAAAATCGGTTTGTGCCTTAGTGGTGGTGCTGCCAAAGGCATTGCTCATATCAGTTTGTTGAAAGCGATTGATTCGCTGGGCATTCATATTGATTATATTACAGGCACGAGTATGGGTGCAATTATCGGCGGTTTGTATGCCATCGGTTATTCGGGCAAAGAAATGGAGCAACTTATAAAAAATGAAGATTGGGATTTAATCCTCTCCAATCAAACCAATTTGAGCAATATTCACATCGATGAAAAAAGCGAATACGGGCAATATTTAATAGAAATGCCGTTTGTTCACAGCAGAATTTTGATACCGTCAGGCATCAATGAAGGTCAAAATTTGATGAATTTGTTGCATAAATTGACGTTTCGTGTGGCACATATTAGCGATTTCAATCAATTCCCGATTCCTTTCAAATGTATGGCTGCTAATATAGTCAGCGGCGAAGGGGTAGTGTTGGATAAAGGCGATTTGGCAATGGCAATGCGGGCGAGTATGTCAATCCCGACCATTTTTACGCCCGTTGATTGGGGTGGCGATAGCTTGATGGTAGATGGTGGTTTGATACATAATTTCCCCGTTGATTTGGTTCAAAATATGGGCGCGGATTATGTGATAGGCAGTTATATGGGCGGGCGATTGTATCCTAAAAATCAACTCAATTCTTTCATTCGTTTGCTCTTTCAGTCTTCCAGTTTTCAAAGGGCAACGGAAAGTCGGGAGCAACAAAAACTCTGTAATATCCTTTTTAGCTCGGACGATGCTTTGAGAAAAGCCAATCTGAAAGTCTCTGATTTTAGTAAAAGTGAACGCATAATAGCCATTGGCGATAGCGTTATTAAGCAAACGCTGCCACAACTTCAAGCATTAGCGGATTTTCAAAAAATGTATGACGCTGTGAATATGAATCTGAATACGCCCATATCCTTGCGAGATGCTAAAATACTGAGGGGGGGTACAGATACTTCTCTAATCACAAAGGAAACGACGTTTTTTATCAATGAAATCGACTTAAAAGGCATTGATGATCATAAAAAAGAGGTGGCTTTGCATTATCTCAAATTGACTGAAAATAATGCTTTCACCAGTCAACAGATTCAAGTGGGCATTGATAATTTGTACAGCAGCAATTTGTATAAAAAAGTATATTACGAAATAGCAGGTGACACCAATCACACTCAATTATTGATTCATTTAGAAGAAAAACCTCAAAATTTGGTCAAATTCGGTTTGCATTACGACAATGAATTGGGTAGCGGTATCATGCTCAATTTGACGGCAAGGGATTGGATTGGTAAAAACTCTCGGCTCATTGGGGCAATTGATTTAGCCCAAAGCCCTCAATTTAGATTTCATTACAAAAAGCGATTGAGGCAAAGCAGTTGGTCTTTCAATTTATCTCAATTTTATATTAGAACAAGTGAATCGCTCATTTTTGAACAACAAACGCTTGAAAATTACCGCCGCCAACAGAATCAAATCAGTACATTTATGAGTCGCTCCATTCGTCAATCGGCTGAGTTCGGAGGAGGCTTGTCTTGGAATTTCACGACTTATAAACCGCTTTATAATATTGATGATAAAATTTATATCCGCGATAAACGTCCCGATAGCCTTTCTCAACTCACCAATATCCAATCGTCGGTATTGGCAGCCAATGTTTATTTTAAAAAAAATACTTTTAACAATAATTTTTTCCCCGAACGGGGCTTTTCATTGCTAATAGATGCCAAATATGGGTTTTTCAATGAAGCCTTTCAAGAGATAAAAACTGTTTATTCTAAAATAAATACCGTTACCAAACAAGAGAAAGTGGACACCTTCATCTCGCCTTTCATCCGCGCAACGCTGAGTTTTAAAACCGCCATACCCCTCAGTAAAACGACCTCTTTCACTGCAAAAATGCACGCAGGAATTTTGCGCGGCGATAAATTTACCCAATCGGGCAACCTGTCAGGTGAAAATTTTCTACTTGGTGGTATCGAACAACGACGCGGCTCTAATTACTTCCCCTTCGCCGGCAATCGAGAAGGAGCTACACAACATACGTCGTTTGCAACAGCGGAATTGGGTCTGCAATTTCAAGTGATAAATAATGTTTTTATTGCCCCGCATGGTAGCCTATTAGCAGCGGACAATAAAGTAGCGGCATGGAGCGGTGGCTTATCTGTCGGTTATCGCACCCCTTTTATTCCTATCATGGTGACCCTTGCCAAAGCGAGTAATGACAATCGGCTTCGTCCTTATATTGCTATTGGTTATCGGTTTTAAATGAGATAATAGATGGTTAGACAATAGATGGTTTCGACTATTTCGTATCGGGGAACTCCCGTTCCGCTGCATCTAATCAAGCAATCATTAATAGATAACTCGCAACTATTTTACAAGCCTTTTCTCTAACTCCTCCAGCGGCACGCCTTTCGTTTCAGGCATCATACGCCAGACGAAGATGAGTTGCAGCACCATCATCACGCAAAAAATGCTGAAAGTTTTACCGCCGCCTAATGATTTTGTGAGGGGTGGGAAAACGTTGGTAATAATGGCAGCAAATATCCAATGTGTTGAGCTGCCCAAAGATTGACCAAAGCCACGCACTTGATTCGGAAAGATCTCGGAAAGGAAAACCCAAATCACTGCCCCCTGCCCTATCGCATGAGACGCTATGAAAACGAAAATGTAAATCAGAACGCCACTGTATGATCCAGTGTAAAAAGCATTGGCTATCAAACCCAGCGAAACAATATATCCAATCGAGCCAATATACATCAACGAACGTCGACCATACCGATCTATCAAAGCCAAGCCGAGCATGGTTGTTATCAAATTCACCAAGCCAATGCCCACCGTTGACAATAAAGCGGAACTTTTAGCCAAACCGGTCATTTCAAAAATGCGCGGTGCATAGTAAATAATAGCGTTTATACCTGATAATTGATTAAAAAATGCAAAGAGAAATGCCAATAAAATAGGGAAACTGTATTTGCCACTGAAAAATTGAGTAAGAGTCGCCCCACCCGTTTGCTGGGCGATGCCGTCTTGAATAGATTTTAGCACCCCCTCAGTATCATTCGGTTCTGATACCGCCAAAACGGCTCGTGCGCCTTCAATATCGCCCTTGTTCATGATTAACCAACGCGGACTTTCAGGCACAAAAAACATCATTATCGTAAATGCCAACGAGGGAATTGCCACTACCCCGAGCATCCATCGCCAAGCCATTTCACCTGTATCAGCCAATAAATAATTGGAAACATACGCTAATAAAATACCTAAAACGATGTTAAATTGAAACAAAGCCACTAAAAATCCTCGATTTTTTGCTGGTGCAATTTCAGAAATATACACTGGCGCTGCCACTGAAGATGCCCCAATAGCAATGCCGCCGATAAAACGAAATGCCATAAAGACGTTGACATCTTGCGCTATGGCTGCCCCAACAGCAGAAAATAAAAACAGAATACCAATCCACATCAAGGTTTTTTTGCGACCCAATTTATCCGTTGGGACACCTGCGAACAAAGCACCTATGACCGTACCATATAAAGCCATAGCCACTGCCATGCCCAAAGTCCAGTCGTCCAATTGCCAAAATTTTTGAATCGCTTGTTCCGCCCCTGAGATAACTGCCGTATCCAAGCCGAAAAGTAAACCACCTAATGCGATGGTAATAGACCAAAAGAATAGTTTTACATTCATAATAAATAATGGATTTTTCGTTTAAAAAAAATCGAAATATACATATTTTCTTTAGAAAAAAGTCTTTCTCTACTACCCCCTCAGTATTTTCTTAATATTTTACTTATTTACTTACCTACTTATTTGCGTAATTAAGTAAAAACTTAAAAAAGTTTTTGATGCCATACTTAGATACTCAAAAACTTATTTACTTTTACCCCAACGAACGATTACTTATTGCATAAAACAAATAAATTTATGGTCATTTCAGTTACCAATTTGAAAGGCGGCGTTGGCAAAAGCACGGTGGCGCAAAATATGGCGGTGGGTTTCGCCCACAAAAAATACAAAGTTTGTATTTTGGATACGGATTATGAGTTGCAAACTTCCACCAAATGGAGCGGAGAGCGCACCGATGACTTGTTGCCCATAAAAGTGGTGGCATCGCGCAATGATGAATTGTCAAAAACGGCAGTCGCACTCAAGAAAGAGTATGACATCATCATTATTGACGGCACACCTGCCTTATTTGAGCTTTCTACCCGCGCCATTATTCTCAGCGATTTGGTCGTAATGCCCATTTTGCCAAGTATCGCCGATATTTGGACGCTTGAAAAATTCCTCAAAGGCTTTGAAGAAGCTCGTCTTGCCAAAGAAAGCATGGGGGCAACAGTCGAGGCGCATATTTTACTCAATAAATACAGCGAAAGTCTCACGCTCGACCGCGAAGTGGTAGAAGTACTGAGGGGGTTCGACATCAATGTCTTGAACAGTCGTTTGGTCAATCGCATTGCTTATCGAGAGGCTATGCCGCAAGGCAAAGGTGTCATAGAAGGGAGAGATAAAAAGGCGGGCAACGAAATTCAAAAATTGATAACAGAATTGGAAGGAATTATGAAGAGAATTTCAAAAGCAGCCAAATAAGTATATCCGTAAATAAGTAGATACTTAAAAAAGTATTTAATTCCATAAAAAAATCTAAGTAAATACTGACATAAGTAGGTAAGTGAATAAGTAGGCACTTGAAAAGTAAAATTTTGTTGATTAATCTAAGTAACTGATGCTACGCAAGCGGCAGAGCCGCAAAATATTTGTAGAAATCCCCATTAAATGTTTTGTAAGGTGCAGCACACCGAAATATCTTTTGGTTAAGATGTCGGTGCGCTGCACCTTAAACGAGACTTTTATCTTTAATTCTACAAATATTATGGTGCGCTGTACCTATACGCATAACATAAGGTTTTAATTCTAAGTAATTACTTATATACTTACATAAGTGTTTGAGGATTTAATAAAAAAAAGTAAAAACTCAAATAAGTAGGTAAGTATTTAAGTAAAACAGTATAATTTTGACTGAAAATTCAATAAAATACTCGAATAAGTAGATAAGTATTTAATCATTTAAGTAAAACATCATTTAAGTAGATAATGAAAAAGAATTTACTCTCCGGAAAATTGCAAAAAGATAAGGCTGCCAACGAAATAACGCCCGAACAAGTGGAGCAGATGCACAGGCAAGTGTTGGCTAAAAGTAAAAGTATAGTTCCTGAAATTCCTGCCGTAGAACCAATACCTCAGGCAGAAGAGAAAGCACCCAAAGTGCGGCTTTCAATTGACATCACTAAGGATTTGCATAAAAAAATGAAGAAACGAATTGCTGATACGGAACAGACCCTTATTGAATACGTTGCTCAACTTATTGAACGGGATTTGGCAGAATAACACATTTTGTAATACTTTGCGTTCAATACAAGTCGTTCACGCCCTCATTTCACTTTGTTTTTTTGCGATTTAAGCCATTTTAATATATTTTTCAACAAAGTGTTCTCCCAAAGTATAATAATTCTTTAAAATCAAAATAAAAGGGAGGTTTAAATTTAGTAATCCGCCATTCAAGTTCAATGCAAATATTACAGCATTCATAAGTAAATAAGTATTTACGTACCTACTCTTATAAGTAAATACTCTTTTACTTGCAGTTCGATAAAAGTTGAACTATAACAAGATTGAGATAACGGCGGCGCGGCGGAAAAAACATAACACCAAAAAGATTTAAGATTTATAAAAAAAAGACAACAACAAATCCCTGTTTGTTGTAAATATTATTTTAAATACTTTTTAAGTCATTTTTCAGCCTTTGTAACTCCTTGAAAATCAATGAGTTACAAGCCCAATTATCACAAATTTAGGGGTCAACTATCACAAATTTAGGGGTAATGTATCACAAATTTAGGGGTCAACTATCACAAATTTAGGGGTAACTATCACAAATTTAGGGTATAGTTTTAAAAGAAATTTTATACATTTGCTAACTATCACGAATTTAGGGATTAAATATCACAATTTTAGGGATGTTTATCACACATTTAGGGTATCTATGCAGTACTTTAACCTCAATTATCACATATTTAGGGGCATCTATCACGGATTTAGGGTACGCTTTTTGGAAAAATTTGACTTTTATTTGAATTAATTTTGAGAAAAAATGGCTAAATTAGTAAAAACAAAACGAGACAATAAGCGCGTCACGCTCATTAAAAAAGCCAATGAGTTGGTGGAAGCGCGTTATAAATTTGACATTTGGGAAATGCGCGTTTTCAGCAAAATGATCACTATGATTGAAACGGAAGACGCCGATTTTCAAGACTATAAAATATATTTAAAGGACTTTATCAAAGATTATTCGCTCGAAGGCGATAAGGAATCCTACCGCTGGTTGAGGCAGGGTGCAAGGAAATTGATGGAGAAAATAGTGACCATTTTCAATAAAACGGAAGATGGCAAGACCATGAAATTTGAGACCCCCGTGGTAGCAGGTCTCGAAACTTTCCTACACGATGAAGAAGGAAAATTCGTGCAAGTGTCCTTTCATCCTCGCATGAAACCGTATTTATTGGAGTTGAAATCACGATTTTTGGTGTACGATGTCAAGAACATTTTGAAGTTGCCGAGTACATATTCTATCCGAATTTACGAATTATTGAAGCAATATGAGCGCATCGGAGAACGCAAATTTGCAGTGAAAGAACTGAAAGAAATATTGGGTATCAATAGAGAATACAAACTTTACGGACATTTCAAAGACCGGGTTATAGACAAAGCACAGAGCGATTTGAAGACATTTACTGACATTCAATTCACTTACACCGAGGTGAAAAAGGGCAAAGCGGTGGAGGTTTTAGTGTTTCAGATTCGGCAAAATATACCGCCACAACAACCGAAGCAAAAGAAAATTAAGATTTTACAACCGATGCTCGATTTCGGAATGGTGGAAGACCCCTCAGTATCTAATGGTAATTATGGCGATTCAAAACCCATAATTATCAGAAATAGCGACCTTTTTGAGGAGATATTTCCGCAAGTAAAACATTGGGGTGTGAGTGTTGAAGTCTTGAATTTATTAGTAGAAACGCAACCTGAAGAGTATATTAGAGAAGGCTTGGCATACACGAAATGGGAGGAAAAAGCCAATAAAATCAAAGATAATGCAGCGGGTTTTTTCATCAATGCTGTGAAAAATAGATATACCAGCAGGGGTTTTGAAGATGAAAAAAAGAAAGCCAAACGTCTTGCCGAACAGCAAGCCAAAGAAGTACGGATTAAAGAATTGACCTTGCAACATGAAGCACTCACAGAGGAATTTCAATCGCGCGTGAATGACGTGATTCGAGAGCTAACAGTTCGCGATTATGCCGTAACGGAGCGGGCGATTGCTGCGGTAAAACTTGAAAATAAGATGTATTTGACTGTCAAAAAGGTGAATCCCGACGAGCTATCAGTAGAAGAGTTCAGAAAAGACAAAATACTGAGGGGGTTAGTGATTCATCAAATTCAGTTGCAAAATCCCGACTTTTTTAAAGGCATGGAAGATGCTTATAAGCCGCAAATCACAGCTTTAGAAGAAGAAATCAAGGATTTAAGGAAATAAGTATGTAAGGTGATAAGTAAAAGAGTAAATACTTAATTAAGTATTTAGAGTGGCTTAAAAAAACTTACACATCAAATAGTATCTTTACATTTTTTAGGACTAAAAAATTAGTATTATAATTTAAATATCATGAAAAACATACGCCTTTCTATCGAAAGCTTTTATTTACGCCAAGCACTTTACCGTTTAGGCTTGGTGTTGGGTTTATTTATGTTTTGTCGCATTTGCTTTTTTGTTTTCAATTATAACAAACTACCAACCCCCTCAGTATCCACGTTTTTTTGGGGTGTGCGCTTCGATTTATCGGCAGCTATTTACATCAATATTTTGCTGCTTTTATCGTATTTATTGCCTTTCGGTTTCAGAAGAGAACGATGGTACGGCATTGCTCAGAGAACGATTTTCTTAGTAACCAATTTTGTCATTATACTTCTCGAACTCGGTGATGCTGCTTATTTCCCTTTTTCACAAAGGCGATTAATAGCAGGCGATTTTTTGATGATTGGCAACGAAAGTGATCAATTATTGCGCTTAGTGTTTGAATATTGGGTTATGTGGATTGTTTTTGGGCTTATTATATGGGGTTTAAATTGGCTTTTTAATAAAACAACAATCAAGCCTTTGCCGCAAGAAAATAGCATTCTCCCTCAAACGGGCGTCATGGTTTTAGGCTTAGGATTGGCACTCTTGGGTGTACGTGGAGGCTTGCAACTGCACCCGATTACACCCGGTTCGGCAGCGCAATATGTCGATGATATGCGTCTTGCGCCGCTGGTTGGCAATTCTACTTTAAGCATTTTATATTCTCTATCGCGGACGAAACTGGAAGTGCCAAATTATATGTCGCCTAAAGAAGCAGAGAAAATTTATCCCATTTTTAATAAAGGCGATAAGGCGAAGAAGATGCGCCGAATGAACGTGGTGGTCATAGCTTTAGAGAGTTTTGGCAAAGAATATTCGGCATTTTTTAATAAAGATAAACCTAACTACCCTTCATCTATGCCATTTGTCGATAGTTTGGCGCAACAAAGTTTGTATGCTCAATATACCTATGCCAACGGTTTGCGATCCACACAAGGCATTACAGCGTTGGCTTCGGGGTTGCCCTCGCTCACGGGTGAGCCATTTATGTTTTCGCATTATCAGACCAATAAAATTGAGGGTTGGGCGGGTGTTTTAAAGAAACAAGGCTATAAAACAGCCTTTTATCATGGCTCTAATCATGGTTCGATGGCTTTTAATACGTTTATACCCAACACGGGATTTGAATCTTTTTACGACCGTTTGGACTATCCCGACCAAGCTGATTACGACGGTTCGTGGGGTATTTGGGATGAACCATTTTGGCAATGGACGCTTCAAAAAATTAATGCTTTGCCTCAGCCTTTTGGCACGATGACTTTCTCTATCAATTCGCATGAACCCTTTGCAGTGCCGAAGGATTTTGAAGCAAAATATCCCGATATTCCGAAAATAAAGCGCAGTTTCCTTTATACTGATTATGCACTTCGCCGCTTTTTTGAAGAAGCAAAGAAGCAACCTTGGTATCAAAATACATTGTTCGTAGTGGCTGCTGACCATGTTGGACGCAATGATACACGACCTGAAGAATATTCTACGCGCGAAGGTTTATATCATATTCCTATACTGTTTTTCTGTCCTTCCGACCCGACCATGAAGGGTGAAATAAAAGACGGTATGTGTTCACAAACGGATGTGATGCCTTCTATTTTGGATTATTTGAACTGCCCTGATAAGCGGATGTCATTTGGTAGAAGCATTTTTTCAAAAGATGCACCCCCTCAGTACGCCGTTCAATTTGAGGATAATTTGTTTCAAATTGAAGATAAAAATTATATTCTCCTTTTTGATGGTCAGAATACAGTGGGCATTTTTGATAAAATAAATGATAAAATGCTTAAAAATAACCTTTTACAGCAAGGACTGCCTGATATGATTCGGATGGAAACTGCTTTGAAAGCCATTATCCAACAACACCACCAAGCAATGGTGAGTAATGCTTTAGTGCCAAATTAAGTACATACTTTTTTAAGTAAATAAGTACATACTCTTTTACTTAAAAAAGTATGTAAGTGTTCTAAAACAAACCTATAAGGTTTTTTCCCAAAGGGATTCCTTCGGAAAAAAACCTACGGCATATACTTAACTATGCTTTTACAAAATCTACGAGAATTTTCTGCAAAATGTGAAATGAGTCCAG
>JAYUUR010000568.1:0-7751 GCA_043754475.1 Saprospiraceae bacterium
CAACTTCGCAACTTCGCAACTTCGCAACTTCGCAACTTCGCAACTTCGCAACTTCGCAACTTCGCAACTTCGCAACTTCGCAACTTCGCAACTTGCCCAAGTTCTGCCTTTTAAGCAAATAATAATTTTCATAATTTTCTTTTCTTTCCAAAATATAGTGCTTCAAGCACAACCTGTCAACAATCTTGTAAAAGATGTCACGATGCCCGCTCCTAATGCTGCCGCTTTGGGTAAATACGGCGATTATTCTGTCGGCAATTTTACAGGCGTTCCTGATATTTCAATTCCGATATATACCGTTCAAGAAGGTTCTTTGAGCCTGCCTATTGGTTTGAGTTACCATGCTTCGGGTATCAAAGTAGCTGAAATGGCTTCTTGGGTGGGTGCCGGGTGGAGTTTGAATGCCGGCGGAATTATTTCAAGAACCGTTCAAGGGCTATATGATGAACATGCCAATGGCTATTTTAATACAGCGACTCTTTTGGAAACAAGAATCAACAATCAAGATGGAAATCTCACTATAGAGATTGCTAATGGTAGTATTGACGGTGAACCCGATTTGTTTTCTTTTAATGTAGGTGGTTATACGGGCAAATTTTATATAGATAAAAACCACAATGCTCAGTTTATTCCCAAACAGGACTTGATGTTGCAGATTGACGGTGCATTAGAGGGTTTTACGCTGATTGCACCCAATGGCACACGCTATATTTTTGGTAAAGATGGGACTAACGTAGCCCATGAAAAAACATTGATGCAAGGGCAACCCAGTTCAGATGCTTATGTGTCAAGTTGGTATCTTTTAAAGATAGAGTCTGCCGATAAAAAATATAAAATCAACTTGTCCTATGCCGATGAAGGCTATAGCTATCTCAATAATGCTTCCACTAAATACAATGTTTTTGGGGGTAGTTATCCTTCATCTGGTATCGAAAATGCAGGTTCATATAGCATTGATAGTTATCACCCAACTTTAACAACTTATTTGAGTGGAAAAAAACTGATACAAATAACAAACAGTTCGGGTACAGAAACGGTGAACTTTACTTCTAATACTATCAGAAATGACCTTGATGATGGACAAGGGCTAACCCTTAGCACAGATAGAGCCAAATCACTTGATAAAATAGAAATTCTGAGCGGCGACAAATGCCAAAAATTTGATTTTGTTTATACCTATTTTCAAGATGCCACCAATTCAGGTTTTTCTATTTCTAAAAAATTAAAATTAGAATCCGTCACACAAAAAAGTTGTGATGGCTCTATCACCAATCCGCCTTATGTATTTGCTTATGATGGCAACTTTTTAGCGCATCGGGTCAGTAAAGCGATTGACCATTGGGGTTTTTACAATGGCGCAACGCAAAATGAAACAGCCCTCGTCAATGTGCCGCCTTCGACAAATAATGGTGCTACTTATGGCACTTCTAATAGAGAAACCAATGAAACAGAAATGAAAAAAGGGGTTTTAACAGATATTACTTTCCCTACAGGGGGCAAAACCACTTTTACTTACGAAGCCAATACGATATCCATAGCGGAGCAATCGGCTCCTGTTCCCGTTTTCAATATGACTAATTGTTCCAGTCCTTTCAATTCGGCTTGTTGCGATTTTACTTATACGGGCGGGTATTATACTATTACGACAGAAGATGTTAATACAGGAAAATTTAAGCTAAATTTGGTAAAACCTATGGCGTCAGGTTACCCACCAACTGACCTTTGCTACAATAACTACAATATTTCAAGCTATATTTATGTCTATGATGCGACGACTTGGGCATACATTGGCAGCTATGGCTTTTCTCTCAACAGCGGGCAGTCAAATTATGCAGTAACACTCCCTTTAAATACGCTTGGCAGCTTGCAAGCAGGTACAAACTATTATTTTGAATTGAATGTCAATAGTGGTTATTCTACATTCGAAATAAACAATCAACCCTGGGTGACGAACAATAAAAAAATAGGCGGATTGCGTATCAAAGAAATCAGAACCCACGATGGTGATTCTACTGCCAATGACATTGTTAAGCAGTATGATTATAGTTTGCCTACCAATGCGGCTGTTTCAAGTGGACTTCAACTGCGTGCGCCCAAATATACTTATAACGGGATTTATAACATCATCTCATCAAATTATTGTACAACAGGACAAGGCGATGTGCGCACTTTTAGTGATGAAAGCATCGTACCTCTCTATTCTTTTGAAGGCAACCATATTGGATACACCTATGTCAAAGAAACGCAAAGCGGGAACACATATAATGCAGGAAATGGCACAAAACTGTTTAGTTTTTTTGTAGTTAAACCGACTTTCAATTTGAATCCTGATGGAACTTTTCCATACCCTACGCCACCATTTGACCCTCTGGTATCAAATGGACAAATTAGTATTTTGAAAATAATTTCTAACGCAGGAACAGTTCTCAAAGAAACATCAAATTACCCCTATCTGACTGATGTTACCAATCCTACTTACAGTATTGGTAAAATTAGAAAAGCCATTAAACTGAACGTGCCTAATGCTAATCCTTTTCCTAGCACCGATTGTGGCACTTTATCGGCTTTGCTTTATACGAATTATCAAATAAAAACATTACCCTACAGGTTATTATCCACCACTGAAACTTTGGATGGTGTTTCAACGACAAGTAATTTCACTTACAGCACCGATGCCACACAACCTTTATTCCCATTAACTACCTCAATGGTTAATAGCGATGGCAAAACCACTATCACAACCAATAAATATATCACTCATTCGGATTATAACGCAGACCCCGTAGCCACAAAATTAAAGCAATTGAATATTATTGCTGACCCGATTGAAGCAATAACGACTGTCGCAGGTGTCCAAATTAATGGTGCCAGAACGCAATATAAATTTTTTGACAATACATCAGGTGTAGAGACCCCAAGTGAAACTAATAGTTTCCCTTATCCTAAATATTTCTATAAATATAAAATGACTTGGGATGCCAACGGTAATGCACAAGTATTAGGAACGAATAGCGGTTGGGAACTTGAAGGAACCATTACCAAATTTGATATGACACGGGGCAAACCCCTCAGTATTAACCTCCGTGCTTGGGAAAATGCAACGGAACTCGATGCCACCGAGAAATATACTTGGCAAACCAATGGCTTAATAAAAACCAGAACTTTCAAGGGCTTTATTTGGCAATATGAATACTTCCCCAATACCAAATTAGTTAGTAAAATTATAGACAAAGACGGTCAATTTGTCACCTATGCGTATGACCATTTGCAACGTTTAAAAACAGCGAGTGCCAGAAATGGGGCTGTTTCTACAAGCTATATTTATACCTATAAAGACCCGACGCAATCCAATAAAAGTTGGATAGAGACTAAGACAACATTTACATCCGTCATTGGCGGCACTTTGAGCAATAATACGACTTTTAAAACAATTCGCCAGTACATGGATGGATTGGGTCGCCCGATTCAAAGCGTAGCCGTAGCCAACTCCCCCAATTTGAAAGATGTTATTTCAACAGTAGCGTATGATAATCAAGGACGGGAATCCCTCAAATATGACCCGTTTGAAAGTGCTAATGCAACAGGGGCTTTTGTCGGAACATTGCCTTCCGGTCAACCTTATACAAAAATAGAATACGAAGCATCCCCCCTCAGTAGAACAAGCATCGTAACGCCGCCGGGCTGGCTTTCGACTACCACAACTTACGGTACAAATACCGGTAGTGAAGCGTATGACAATACAGGTGCGGCTTTTTTTCCAGCCAATACACTGAATAGAACCATCACCACCGACCCCGATGGTCGAGTCATGAAAGTCTATACCGATAAAAAAGGGCGCAAAGTTTTTACCGTCAAAGTTCAGAATAATGCTGCGGGTGGTCACTCTATGATTTATAGTTTTGATGATAAAGACCGTTTGAATAAGGTTTATACACCCCGCAATCACTGGATGGAATGGTATTATTCACCTAATTTGGACTATTCATACCGCTATGATTGGAATGATAACATGATTTGGAAACAATTGCCTGATATTGCCGCTATCAATATTCAATACAATGCCCGCAATCAGATGGTTTTGATGCAAGATGGCAAGCAAGCCTCAGCGAGTCAATGGTTGGCAACGCAATATGACGATTATGGTCGCCCAATAGTAACAGGCTATATGCCTAATTCAATTCCTTATGATAAAAATACAATGCTTAACCCTACTATATTATCTTTATCTTATACTTTTACAAGCACAGAGTATAGTACGGTAGCAGGTACAGAATTAGGCAAACCTATTCGCACTAAAAACTATTTGGGCACTTATTTAGAATCTTTTATGCAGTATGACGCTTATGGTCGTTTGAGCAACGCTTTGAGTAATAATCAACTCTATTCGCCCGGTGGTGCTATATCGGCTACCAATTTTAGCGAGAAAATAACAATGGGGTATGATTTGGCGGATAATATTTTGACCAAAACAAGAACCCACAAACCCAATGCCTCTACCACTCGGACGATTGTAGAAACCAATGATTATGACAATGGTTTGCGTTTGAAGCAAATGAAGCATCAGTTGGATGCCATGCCCATGCAAATTTTATCGTACAATGATTATAATGTTAAAAATCAGTTGCAGACTAAATGGATGGGTAAAACCAATGTCAATTACCTTCAAAAAGTGGATTATACCTACAATTCATTGGGTTGGTTGACGGGTATTAATTCTCCAAGTCCAATACAAGGCTTTACATCATTGGCTACTATCGGGAATTATCCTAATTTATACAGCCCTAATAGCTCCAATGCGGATTTGGATTATAATGATTTGTTTTCAATGGATTTGAAATATGAAAACCCTTCTGCGGCAATTGCGCCGAGTGGCGCAACTGTTACCCCTCAGTATGGTGGCAATATTTCGCAAGTTGTTTGGCAAGTACGGGGTCGTGAAAGACAGGCGTATACCCTTAGTTATGATTCTGAAAATAGAATGACGAATGCTCAATATTCTGACATTAGCTATTCAGGAACGGTAACAGGTGGACGTTATGATGAAACATTGACTTACGATATAAGAGGCAATATCAATACGCTTCAACGCTATGGCTTGACCAGTGTGGCAGGTGCACCAAGCCCAACTTGGGGACTAATAGATAATTTGAGCTATAATTATGGGGCATCAGGTTATAATCCTAAAAATCAACTACAATCTGTAACTGATAACAGTGGAAATTTAGCCAAAGGTTTCAAATCAGTCGCCAACGGCAGCACTTATAGCTACGACACAAACGGCAATATGACCGCCGACCCGAATAAGGAGATTACCAATATTGCGTATAACCATCTCAATTTGCCTACAACGATTACTTTTACCAATAGCAGAAGTATCAGCTTTATGTACGATGCAGGGGGTAATAAACTCCGGAAAACAGTCGTTCAGAGTGGGAGTACACAATATACGCAAGATTATGTCGGCGGCATAGAGTACCGAAATGGAGTACTCGAATCCATTTACCATGCCGAAGGGCGCATCACGAATGTGAATAGCACCTTAAAATACGAGTATGTGCTGAAAGACCATTTAGGTAATACACGCATCATGTTTTGTGATAAAAATGGAGATGGTTTAGTGGTGGCGAGTTCCACCCAAGAGAACAGTGAGATAACCCAAGAGAACCACTACTATCCTTTTGGTTTGGCAATGGAAGGTAAATGGCTCAACACCCCCTCAGTATCGGACAACAAATACACCTACAACGGCAAGGAATACAATGATGATTTTGGTTTGAACTGGAATGATTATGGGGCGCGGATGTATGACCCTGCAATTGGTAAGTGGAATGGGTTTGATGCAATGGCAGAAGCGTATCAATCAATGTCACCATATCATTATGCCATGAATAACCCGATGCGGTTTATTGATCCGAATGGTATGTATTCTAACGATGGAACAACTTCTCGAAATACAAGTGCTTTAGCTACTGATGGTAGTATGGTTGGTGGTGTAGCACCTAAAGAAATTACGAGTGCCCAAGTTGTAAATTTAGCAGATGGCAAAATTGTGTTAGATGAAAATGAGGTTAGTGGTAATTTAGCTGTTATCAATGAGCCTGAATTTGATAAAAAAACTGGTGGAAATGGTATCAAAAATCTCAATCAAGCAAAGTCTATGACTGGATTTGAATTAGTAGCTATAGCTTTTAAATGGATTGGAAGTAATGCAACTGCCTTAGATTTTATTCATAGCCAAGTAACTGCTGCAGGTTTTGATAAAGATATGTTTTGTAATATTCAAATCGGGAGTTCTTCAAAACTTGGACTAAGCTCTGCTGGATTTATTTTTGCGTCTTTTAATTCTGATCAAACAAAACTCTTTGCCGAAGCGCCTGGCACCGTTGACTTTTTTGTTGGAAATACATCGTATTTGACTAATGCACATCTCTTAAGGTATGTTTTGGGTCATGAAAAAGTTCATATAGCTCAATGGAAGAATTTAATCGCTCAAGGAGGATTGAATGGAATAGCCAATCCTTATAAATCAGCTGCAGCTGCAGTATCTGCATGGGAAGCTGCAGCTTATAGAGTTGAAGCGTTTACCTTATATCCTAGAATTATGAACAAAGTTGGCACTTTAAATTTCGTGAGTGATGATACCCGAAAGATGTATACAAAATATAACGGTTCAAATAGCCTCCCAGAATATCTTAAACGATAATGCATGATTAATTAAATTTTTTTAAACAATAAAAAAGAATGATTAGAATTAAATTTTTTTTAGTTTTTTTTATGCTATCAACAAGATTGCTTTTCAGCCAAAATAATATAGATTCAATGTCTAAAATAATTCCTTTTTTAGAAAATAAAATATGGCAAATTCAATCGGTTGAAACCATTGGACAATTACCTGAATTCGGACTTGATACAACAATAGTCTATAGCTTCGCGGAATTCACAATTGAGCAAGAAGTAATTAACGGAAGATTTTCAATTTTGAGAAAAGATATAAGGAATGGATCTATAATATTAAAAATTCTTCATTTTATTCCTCCTTATGATTTCTCATTAAAATGTGAAAACAGAAAAATCATAATGGATTATGTGGATGAAGAATTTTTAGATGAAATAATAGAAATAAATGAAAAAATTTTTGAAATAAAAAGAATCTATAAACAGGGTAAATATAATGATATTATAATTGTTTTAAAAAAAATGTGATAATCCTGCTGGTACGTGTTGTTCATAAAAACAATCCATAGACATAAAAAAGGCTCGGCTTGCGAGAAGGTGTAAGCCTATAAAAGTGGCAAAATACTGAGGGGTAGCCTATCAGAAAAAAGTTCTTTGACATACGAATATACTCAAAAGATATTCGCGGCAATATCAACACCTTGCAGCGTTGGGGCTTGAATGGCAGTTGCATATGGGGCTTAATTGATAATTTGACTTACAATTATGGTGCGTCGGGCTATAATCCTAAAAATCAATTGCAGAGTGTGACAGAAAGCAGCGATTTGACCAAAGGGTTCTACCGCTTCGCTAATAACTTGTATAAACTATCTATTATATTGGAAAGGCTTGGGCGCAATAAGATGTTTGCTCTGTGATTTAAAAAAGATTAAATCGAATTATTTCGCAGCGTTCAATGTTTGATGCGTCCGGATTTTGGCAAGTCGAATGAGCCTTTCTAATACGATAAAATGATCTAATTCATCTTTTTCAGCTTTGTTAAGCGAAGATTCTTTTGATTTTTCAATCAACAATTC
>JAYUUR010000569.1:0-7738 GCA_043754475.1 Saprospiraceae bacterium
TGGTTGGCGAAGAGAGTATTGACAAAATCGGCTGATATTGCGCGGTTCAAACCTTTTGATATTAAGCCTCTTGAATCCTGCAGAAATATTGAACAACCTATATTAATGGTGCACGGCGATATAGATGAAAAAATCCCGATGGAGTTTAATAAAGAAAATTTTGAGGCGTTGAAATCGGTGGATAAAGAATTTTATGAAGTGAAAGGAGCGGGGCATAATAACGTTGGAGAAATGGGTGGTGAAGCCTATTTAAAAAAGATGATGACCTTTTTAAATCGACAAGTCAAGCATATTTTAAAGCCCATAAATTAGGGCAAAAAAAAACTCGCAACATTTTTCATGCCACGAGTCTCCAAAAACGAATCTTACAATTTTTAACCAAAACTTACAGATATGTTAAAGACAAAATATATGCCAAATATTAATTTTATTATATTTAAATGAAAAATTTTTATAAAAAACTGAAAATCATTATTTTACAATGATAAAATTAGTTAAATATTAATAAAATATCTTTTTGAATCAATATGTTCTACCCTTTTAGTTTTGAGAATGCAGTGCAATTCTGTTCCCTTCGCTATCTTCAAATACAGCCATGTAGCCAATCTCAGGCGTGATTTGCGTCTTACCCCTCAGTATTTTACCGCCCGCCGGCTCCACTCGACCGAGCATCACACTCAAATCATCGTTGCCATTTAGATAGACCAATGAGCCATGATGCGAAGGTACGTACGTCTCATGCTTGACCAAACCGCCACCGACGGCTTCCGGATTCTCCATCGGTAACCAACCCATTAAAAATTCGCCGAATTTTTCAATGGTTACAGGCGCATCCATTAATTTTGAGTAAAAAGCAGCCGCTCTATCCATATCGGATACCGGAATCTCGAACCAATTAATCAGATTTTTCATTACATAAAGATTTTCAAAATTTTAACAAATAATTTTAAATAAAACTCATTGCTGTTCGGCTGTAGTGGCTTGAGAATTCACAATGGATTGAATATCATTGGTTAAACTCTCCAATTGCTTTGCCATATCTGAAAATTGCTTCACCTTATCAGCAGATTTTTGATAGCCGGTATCACTTGGCATAGCATCCACCTTTTGTTCAAGCGCATTTTTGCGCTGTTCAAGTTGAGCCACTTGGCGTTTGAGTTCAGGGTCGTTGGTTTCAGTAGCATGTGACCTCAAGCGTTGAATGACATCTTGCATTTTGACTAAGGCTGCATCGTATTTGCCCGCGTCAAATTTATCTTTTTCAGATCGCACAAGCCCGCGCATTTCGGTAAAAACACCGCCAACGCCCTTGAAAATACGGCGTGATTGGTCTTTTTCACTGGCTGATCCAAAAAAATAATTGTATATAACAATACAAACAATGGCTAATAGGGCTAATTTAAAAAGACTTCTTATCATGATTCGGTAGTTTTAAGATGAAATATGAATACTTATTTTTCAACAAATTTAAAACATTTTTTTGTTTCTTTACTTCGACAAAAGGTAATTGTCGAATTTCAATTTTAAAATACAAGGGAATTGCTGAGGGTTGTTTATTTTTAATTTTAAAAAATCCAAAACGTATGAAAAAAAAGTTGACACATTTGATGAGTGTCGTTTTGATGACCATTCTGGTTTTACAAAACGGCTTGGCTCAAAAAACATTTCCTCAAAATGGCGTTTATGACGAGCGCGATGGCATATTTGCCTTCACCAACGCCACTATTTTCAAATCATGGAACGAAAAATTAGAAGGCGCAACGCTGCTCATTCGCGACGGGCGCGTAGAAGCCATCGGTAAAGACATTGCTATCCCGAAAGATGCGGTGGTTTTTGATTTGAGAAATAAATTTATTTACCCTTCATTTATCGAATCTTACGGCAATTATGGTATGCCCGAAGCGGCGAGAGCAGAAGGTGGCGGCGGTGGCTTCGGTCGCCAAATGCAGCAATTGCTCTCCAATAAAAAAGGCGCATTTTCATGGAATGAAGCCTTGCGGACGGAGTTTAAAGCGCATGAAATCTTTGCTTTTAATGAAAAAGATGCCGAATTACTGAGGGGTATCGGCTTTGGTGCTATCATGAGCCACAAAATGGATGGGTTGAGTAGAGGCACTGGCGCAGTGGTGACGACGGCTGCTGATCGTGAGCATAATTCTATCATCAAGCCAATGGCGGCACATATCATGTCATTTTCAAAAGGTACTTCTACGCAGAACTATCCTGGGTCGCTGATGGGTGCTATTTCTCTCTTTCGACAAACATATTTAGATGGGCAATGGTACGCTAAAGAAGGTGCTAAAGAAGAGAAAAACTTTTCCCTCGAAGCGTGGAACAATGTGCAATCGCTGCCTCAAATTTTTGAAGTGAGTGATAAATTGGAAGCCTTGCGAGCAGCTAAATTGGGTGCTGAATTTGGTAAAAAATACATTATCAAAGGGCATGGCGATGAATATCAGCGATTGGATGCCATGAAAGCTTTGAATACCACGTTCATTTTGCCCCTCAATTTTCCCGATGCTTTTGATGTGGAAGACCCTTATGATGCCTTGAATACGCAGCTTTCCGATATGAAACATTGGGAAATGGCACCTGCTAATGCTGCTTATTTGGCAAAAGCAGGTATTGAATTTACCTTTACAGCTCAAGGTTTGAAAGATAAAAAAGATTTAATCAAGCAAATTAGAACGGCTATTGAAAACGGTTTGAGCGAGAGTGATGCCTTGAAAGCGTTGACTGAAACACCTGCTAAAATATTGGGAATCAATGACTTAGGTAATTTAAACAAAGGCAGTATTGCTAATTTTTTAATTACCTCCACGCCTGTTTTTGCAAAAGACAGTAAAATATTTCATAATTGGGTGCAAGGCAAAGGCTATGTCATCAACGACTTAGATAAGCCAAGTTTGGAAGGGACTTATAGTTTTCAATACGGCACCAATGTTTTTAAAATGATGCAAGTATCGACTACGGGCGAGATGCAGGTTTACAAAACAGACTCCTTGAAAACTAAAGCGGAGGTGTCGCAAAGCCGCAACAGTGTGACCATTTCGTTCACGCCGCCGAGCGAGAAGGAAGTCGTGCGCCTCTCAGGTATTATGGACGGTGGCATGATGCGCGGTCGCGGGCAAACAGGCGATGGTACGTGGGTGAGTTGGGAAGCTGTGCCGATGGCTTTTACAGGTAAAGTAGATGCCAAAGCAGACGCCAAGCAGACCCCCTCAGTATTATCAGCAAAAGGCGATATAACTTATCCTTTCGGCGCGTATGGACGCAAGGAATTGCCCAAATCCGAGCGCGTTTTATTCAAAAATGCAACAGTTTGGACAGGCGAAGCGGACGGCGTTTTAGCCAATACCGATGTGATGATTGAAAATGGTAAAATCCTTCAAATTGGTAAAAATTTGACGGCTGCCAATGCAAAATCCATTGATGCTACAGGCAAACACCTTTCAGCGGGTATCCTCGATGAACACAGCCATATTGCTATATCTAAAGGTGTGAACGAAGGCACTCAAGCTTCTACGGCTGAGGTGCGGATAGGAGACGTTTTGAACTCTGAAGATGTGAATATTTATCGCCAATTGGCAGGTGGTGTTACGTCGAGCCATTTATTGCATGGTTCAGCGAATCCGATTGGTGGACAAACGCAGTTAATAAAATTGCGTTGGGGCTACGAACCTGACAAATTGAAATTTGAAAACTGGGATCAATTCATCAAATTTGCTTTAGGTGAAAATGTGAAGCAATCCAATTGGGATGTGCCTGACAATCAGCGTGTGCGTTTCCCTCAAACGCGCATGGGTGTAGAGCAAGTTTATGACGACCATTTTCAACGCGCTAAAGAATATGCAGCCTTGAGAAAATCGGGTAAATCGTTTAGAAAAGACATCGAATTAGAGTGTTTAGCAGATATTTTAGAAAAAAAATGCTTTATCACGTGCCATAGTTATGTGCAAAGTGAAATCAATATGTTGATGAAAGTAGCCGATAAATACAATTTCAATATCAATACTTTCACCCATATTTTAGAAGGTTATAAAGTGGCTGATAAAATGGCGAAACATGGGGTAGCCGCAGCTGGATTTGCAGATTGGTGGAGCTATAAATTGGAAGTTTATGAAGCCATTCCTGAAAATGCGGCTATGATGAATGCGCAAGGTGTCCTCACTGCCATCAATTCCGACGATGCTGAAATGGCGCGTCGCCTCAATCAAGAAGCGGCGAAAAGTATAATGTATGGCGGTATGAAAAATGAAGCGGAAGTGTGGAAATTCGTCACGCTCAATCCTGCCAAAATACTGCATGTGGACAATCGCATCGGCTCTATCAAAGTGGGCAAAGATGCGGACGTGGTGCTGTGGTCGGAGAACCCCCTCAGTATTTACGCTAAAGCCGAGCAAACGTATGTGGATGGTATCAAGTTTTTTGACCGCGAAGAAGATAAGAAAATGCAAGCGGATATTCGGACAGAACGCGCCCGCCTTGTGAATAAAATGCTGAAAGCAAAGAAAGGTGGTGCTCCTACTCAGCCTGCTTTGGCACGTGTGCAAAAGTTGTATGAATGTGAGGATGTGGAGGATGAGTTGAAGGATTAAGAAAGCCCCCCTGCCCCGAAGGGGAGTCATTTGGAAGTATTTAAAATTTGTTCATTGATTTATGTTTCCCCCCCAACCCCATGTGCATCAACATCATTTTTAAGAATATGTAAAATGCTAATTATAATTGCCTTTTTTCAGCAAATTGTTAAATATAGTTTAGGCTTTAGCCGTTCATTTATCAAAGCCAAAAGGTGGATGGCTAAAGCCTAAACAGTTGTTAATCGCATTCCCCCACCATAAATGGTGGAGTTATAAATCTATGATAATCAATATTTTATACATTAAAAATAACGGTGTTGATGCACATGCCCCCAACCCCTGAAGAGGGAGCCAATTGGAATAAAATGAACGGATAACATTTCATACTTTTTTGAAATGATTGCTATTATAAAAAAGTAAACTTTTATTTACTTCCAATTGACTCCCCCTTGGGGGTTGGGGGGAAAACATAAATCAATGAACAAATTTTGACTACTTCAATTTTTTTATTTTAAGGCAATATAAGTAGAAAAAAAACTTTATAACAACATTTTAAAGTGAAAGCCATAGGCTATAAAATTATAAAAAAAATGGTTAAATATAGATATTTACTAATTTTTACGGCATTGATTTCCAATATGTTAGAAATGAATGCTCAAACCATACCCACGCCAGCCGCCGCGCAAAGTGAGTCTATACTCATCATGAATGCAAAGGCTCATATTGGCAATGGTAAGGTGATTGAAAACGCCGTTATTGGTTTTGAAAACGGTAAAATCACACTTGTAGCAGATGCCACGACAGTTCGGATAGATGGTTCAAAGTATAAAAAGACCATTGATGCGAGTGGAAAACACATATATCCAGGTTTGATTGCGCCCAATACACCGCTTGGTTTGATAGAAATACAAAGCGTTAGAGCGAGTGTAGATTTGGCTGAAATTGGTAGCATGAACCCCTCAGTACGGAGCATTGTGGCATACAATACCGATTCGCAAGTGCCGCCTACAGTACGCTCGAATGGTATTTTATTGGCTCAAATCGCGCCTCAAGGCGGTAGAATCAGTGGTCAATCCAGCGTAGTGGAGTTGGATGGTTGGAACTGGGAAGATGCAGCCTATAAAATGGATGGCGGTATGCACCTCAACATGCCAGGCATTTATAGCGGCAGTTTTGACTTTTTAGCAGGCAGTATTTCAGTGAAAAAAAATGAGAAATACGGCAATGAAATGAACGATTTAGATGCTTTTTTCAAAGAAGCGCAGGCTTATACAAAAAAGGACAACCCAATGCCCAAAAACCTCAAATTTGAAGCGATGCGCGATGTTTTTTCAGGAAAAAAGACACTTTTTGTTCATTGCAATTTGGCAAAGGAAATTACTGAGGGGGTGCTGTTTGGTAAAAAATATGGCTGCAAAACGGTGATTGTAGGCGGTAAAGATTCATGGATGGTGACGGATTTATTGAAAGCCAACAATGTAGCAGTTATTATAAGTGAAACGCAAGATTTGCCTTCGCGCAATGATGATGATATTGACCAACCGTTCAAAACGCCCGCTATGCTCAAAGCGGCTGGCGTACAGTTTTGCATGAGTGTGAGCGGAGGTTGGCAATCGCGCAATTTGCCTTTGATGGCAGGTCAAGCTGTTGGTTTTGGCTTGGCTTATGAAGATGCTATAGCTGCTATGACTTCTGAAACGGCTAAAATTATGGGTATTGATGCCACTGTTGGCACTTTGGAATCAGGTAAAGACGCTACGCTCATTATTACTGAGGGGGATGTCCTCGACATGCGAACATCTAAATTGACCCATGCTTTTATTCGAGGTAAAGACATCAATCTTGATAACAAGCACAAGCAATTGACTAAGCGGTTTCAAACGAAATATGATAGGCAGGGGAAGAAATAAACCTTGAATTTTGATAATTTAAAAAATCCGATGCTTCGCTGCATCGGATTTTTTTTGTTTTAAACTTTACGATTGTTTAAAATCAATTTAAGTATTTAGCAATATTAAAATTTAATGAAATTAATTGTCAAATTTCTATCTTTAATCGTTTTACATTAAATATAAAATTCCATCGCAACATGAGACAGTGCTTAATAATCGGCAGTTTATTTTTTTTAATTTTAAAAGTAAATGCTCAAACGCCTTCCCTTTCTTCTCAATTTTATGTCGAACAATGGCGTGAGATTGATAGCCTTACTGCTATCGGTAAAAGAATAGCATCTCATGAAAAAATTAAAGAGTTGCATGAACGGGCAAAGAGTGAGCATAATACTGCTCAAATTGTCAAAACATTGCTTTTCAATACTGTGCGGACTGTTTCTGAATCCAAAACGAATGGAGAGGATTATGCAGAGGCATTAAGAGTATTACAAAATGCAACAGATGAAGCTATTTTTCCTGAAAAACCTCTTTTACAATCCATGCTGGGCGAAATTTATATGACATATCTGAGCAATAATTATTACCATAAACCTAAAAAAGATACTATTTTCTCGACTGGTGATATTCGTTCTCTCACGCGTGATGAGATTTTTATTCAATCAAAAAAACTGTTAGCAGCATCTGTCAATGACCTTCGAACTCAGCGGCTGCCAGTAAATATATTAGATCCGTTGACAAAACCCAATAACCGAAACGAGGATAAATTGCGTCCTACTATTTTTGATTTTCTCGCTTACCGAGCATTGGATATGCTCAATAACATACCTTATGAGTTGAAGAAAACAGAGCCGATGCAATATGACTCCTTGTCCTTATTTGCTTCTATAGATACATTTTTATTATTTCAACCTAAAATTAGTGATACACTCTATGTTTCCTTTTTACAGTTGGATATTTTAAAAAAATTGCTCTATTTACATCAATTCGATGCAGAGAAATATGCTCTAATTGAAGCCGAAATGATGCGTTATAAAGTACTGATGAAAGGGAATGGCAACTACGCTGAAAAGCTCAAAATGTATAGAAATGCCTTGGAAAAGTCTTATAAAACCTATCAAAATGACCCCTCAGTAATACCCATTGCTGCTGCTCTTTCTGAGCATTATGAAAGTCTGGCGGCTAAGTTCGATGATTATTATTCACAGGATACAACCTACCGATTTTATAAAAAATATGCTTATGATATTTGTGAAAATACCCTTCAAA
>JAYUUR010000570.1:0-7713 GCA_043754475.1 Saprospiraceae bacterium
CTTCTTGCAAGGTCTGTTTTTCTTCCTCTGGAAGAGACGATACATATAACATACCTCAAAGGTAATTATTGTCGATTATTTAATGTCAACTACTTAGTAGATAGTTCCAGTGGGCTTCAATCCATTTTACCATTGTTACTTATTATCGAAAAATATAGTAGTAAAAAGAGCGAAGAACAATTTCTTTTTATAACCGAAGAACCCGAACTCAATCTATATCCCAACACTCAAAAAGAACTTTTAAAATATTTAATCGAAAATTGTACTAAAGGCGATAATCGTTTGATTATCACAACCCATAGCCCCTATATTTTAACGACACTCAATAATTTGATACAAGCTGATAATGTTTTGAAAAAAAATCCCGAAGCGGCTGATGAAGTGGCTAAAATAGTACCCCCTCAGTATCAGATTGATTTTGAGGACGTAGCGGCATATTTTGTAGCCGATGGAACAGCTAAATCTATTATGAATATTGAAAATCAACTCATTGATGCCAATGCGTTAGATGAAGTGAGCAACGATATTAGCGAAGAATTCGGTAAACTCTTACAACTTGAATTTCAAAACGAAACTTTATGACCATTGAAAAACTGCAAAAACAATTACGCATTTATAGTTTCAAGCAGTGTTCCGTCAGGCACTGAAGCACAGAACTTGCGGAAGGAATTCGTTAAAAAATACGGTGTGGATTTAATCATTAAAACTAGAATCATTAAATATACCCCTCAGTAAAAGAGCCGAGAAAAGGTACTTTATTGATTTCAAAAGGCACTTTATTGATTTTAAATTCTCAAAATTTTATATTTTACATCAATTTATAGAATTAAATGACTCAACATCTGGTTAAAAAATTAAAAAACAAGCATGAAAAATCTATTATTCAACCGCCGCAGATTTATGACAGATACGGCGAAGGCAGCAACAAGCATAGCTTTGCTTTCTTCTTTTCCACTTACTTCTAAGGCAGAACAATTGATAGCCGAACCCAAGATTCGGTTCTCAGTTATCAATATCAACCACAACCATATTTATGGGATGGTGGACGCTGTGACACGTGGCGGTGGGCAATTGGTATCTTTTTATGCTAAAGAACCTGACCTTATAGCGGCTTTTGCTAAGAGATACCCGTCTGCGAAGTTAGCAATTGATAAAAAAGAAATATTGGAGGATAAATCTATCCAACTAATAATGAGTTCGGGCATACCTGTTGAGCGTGCACCTTTAGGGATAGAAGTGATGAAACATGGAAAAGATTATCTCGTGGATAAGCCCGGCATTACTTCGTTGGAGCAATTGAAAAATGTCCGCGCCGTTCAGAAAGAAACCAAGCGCATTTACTCCATTATGTACAGCGAACGGCATGAAAACCGCGCGACTGTTAAAGCAGGGGAATTGGTGAAAGCGGGCGCGATTGGCAAAGTGATTCAAACCATCGGCATGGGACCCCATCGCATGAATCCTAAATCAAGACCTGAATGGTTTTTTGATAAGCAATATTATGGTGGTATTATTACCGATATTGGCTCACATCAATTCGACCAATTTCTTTTTTTTACAGGCTCTACCAAAGCGGATATTGTGGCTTCGCAAGTAGGCAATGTGCACTATCCGCAATACCCGAAGTTTGAAGACTTTGGCGATGTGATGGTGAAAGGTGATAATGGTACAGGCTATATTCGAGTGGATTGGTTTACGCCCGATGGATTGAATACTTGGGGAGATGGGCGTCTGACCATACTCGGTACTGAGGGGTATATCGAAATCCGTAAAAACGTTGATATAGCCAGCCACGAAGGCGGCAACCACCTTTATTTAGTGAATCAAAAAGAAACCAAATATATTGATTGCAGCAAAGAACCACTGCCCTTCGGCGAGCAATTTGTGAACGATATACTCAACCGCACCGAAACAGCTATGCCACAGGCACATTGCTTTTTAGCAACAGAGTTAGCACTCAAAGCGCAGAAAAATGCTCAAAATTTAAGTTTCAAGAAATATTAGGGAACAGGATTTAGAAAAATCAGCCATTCACCCCAGATTGGACTCAGTATTTTAAGTAAATCGACAGTTTCAAATTATTTTATAACAATTAAAAATCAATTTTAAAATGAGTTCTAAAACAAAACAAATCATCTCTTGGGTACTGGCAGGTCTTGTTGGTGCCTTATTCCTTTTCAGTGCTTCTGGCAAATTAATGAGGTCTGAAGAAGGTGCGAAAATGGCAGCAACTTTCGGTTTGGATGCCTCAACCTTACAAATGATTGGTGTGGTAGAATTGCTGTCAGTAATTCTGTTTTTGATACCAAGAACAGGCGTTTTGGGTACATTACTACTCGCCGCCTACATGGGGGGAGCCATCGCTACGCATTTAGAGCATGGTCAATCTATCGTTGCGCCATGTGTCATTCAAGCATTTGTTTGGATAGTAGCAGTGTTTAGATTTCCTGAATTAAGAAGTAGGTTAATGGGTGGTATGGGTTCGTAAAGCTCTTTTGAGTTCAAATGGTTGTACACCTCCATAATTTGTATTTTTTAAATAAAAAAGACATCCCGTATTTTCTAACATAGAAAATATGGGATGTTTTGTTTTAAACCACATATAAAATCAAAATGCTGATTTTAGCTTTTATACTGAGGGGGTATATATATTCTCAATAATTGAGCGCAAAACCTACTCCGAAACCCATATCACTGTCATAATGGCTGGATAATGACATGAATCTCGATAAAATATATTTGCCACCCACCATATATTCCTTATCCGAATTAATCATAAAACTCGCCCGCAAACGCTTAGCCAAAGGAATATCTTCTCTCATGAATTGCAATCGGACATTGCCATCGTGATAGACTTCCGCTTGAAAATTAACAAGCATGGGTAGCGTATAAGTGAAACCTGCGCTGAATTGTTGCCTATTATCTTTGGTATTGAGTTGTCCAAATAAGTTTTTCTCCCCATTTACTTTATCGTCACCTTCCAGTTTTCGATACCGCCAATCGAAGCCAATAAAAGGCATAAACCATTGCATTTTGCCGATATATCGTCCAATATGCGTTTCTGTTTCGTAGCCGTGCCTGTCATGATATCCCAAACGCCATTCTGTGCCGATGCTCCAACGAGTACTTTGATACATCGCCATTCCGTCATTACCGTTTGTTGCGAAATCATTTTCAACCATAAAATGAAAGCGTCTATCATCTGCAAATAATTGGCGTTGAGCCAATTTAGGATTGGGAATGAAGGGATTGGGTGCTTGGTTTTCATAAGAAAAGACCCGACCCATGCCGCTCATCATGTGGTATAAAATATGGCAATGAAAAAACCAATCCCCTTCTACATTCGCATTAAATTCCAAAGTATCGGTTTCCATCGGCATAATATCAATAATATTTTTCAAAGGTGCATTATCGCCTTGTCCATTAAGTACCCTAAAATCATGTCCGTGCAAGTGCATCGGATGCCGCATCATCGAATTGTTATAGATCACCATACGGATATTTTCTCCTTTTTTAATCATAATTTTATCCGTCTCCGATACCACTTTATTGTCCAAACTCCAAACATAGCGATTCATATTACCCGATAATACGAATTTTATTTCTTTAACGGGTGCATCTTTAGGAAGTGATGTATTTTCAGGCGATTTCATCATAGCATAATTCCATGTCGTGATATCTGATAGGGCATTTGAATTGTATTGATCGCCGCCCGTTTTCATATCCTCCATTTTATGCTCATCTTTCTTCATATTGCCCATATCATGCTTGGCGGTTTTTCCCCCTTTGGGGGTTAGGGGGCTACCTGTAATTTCGGGATACATAACTAAGTTCATATCCATTTGGTTGAGGCTCATATTCATGCCCATATCGTCCAAATCACCGTTCATTTTCATCATACCATTCATCATCGCCATGCCTTCAAAATATTTCAAACGCGGCAATGGTTTAATTGCTTGTTGCACGCCATCGCCCAAAAACAAAGCGGTTGAGCGGATGCGGTCTTCGGACGTTGCTAAAAACGCAAAGGCTTTATTATCGGTAGGAATAGTCACGATGACATCATAGGTTTCAGAAACTGCCACAATCAATCTGTCCACTTCCACAGGCTCTAAGTCATTGCCATCGCTGGCTACTACCGTCATTTTGCCGCCACCATAAGTCAGCCAAAAGTAGGTAGAGGCTCCGCCATTTGAAATACGTAAACGGACTTTATCACCTTTTTGCCCACTCACATTCAAGGGTGGAATTAGTGTAGAAACTTCTTTGCCATTCATTAAAAACTTCTCGTAATACACATCACTCACGTCCATAGCATTCATCCGCTTCCATTCGTTGATGACTTTGGTTTTTAAATAGCCTTGTTTGATGGCTTCACCATAGCTTTGAGTCGTGCCTTTTTTAATAGCAAACCAATCGGTGGCATTGTGCAACATGCGATGCACATTATTAGGATTCATATCAGTCCATTCACTCAAAATAATAGGAACAGTCGGCAAATCATCAATCCCTTTTCTAAAATTGGTAGCATTTGGCACTTTATTCATCACAAAAGACCCATACATACCTATTTGCTCCTGCAAACCCGAGTGGCTATGATACCAATGCGTACCATGCTGAATAATTGGAAATTCATACAAAAAAGTCGTGTGCGGCTCAATTGGCATTTGGGTCAAATTAGGCACACCATCATATCGATTTGGTAAAAACAAACCATGCCAGTGAAGGGAGGTTTCTTCATTCAATTCATTATGAGCATAAATGACAGCCGTATCCCCCTCAGTAAAAGTGAGGGTCGGCATCGGTATTTGCCCATTGACAGCAATCGCTCTCTTGGATTTGCCCGTAAAATTGACAATTGTATCCCTAATATAGAGGTGATAAACCACCTTTTTACCTTGATATGGCGTTTGTTGACCTTGCGAGGTACGTGGGGAAGTCTGTTGAGTTGTTGTTACAGTTTGGTTTGTCCGCAAAGGTGGGGGTTCTAAATGTCCTTGTGCTGAAAGACTTTGCAAAGCGATAAAAAAACTGATGATATAAAGTATTTTTTTCATTTTACGAATTTTTTTTAAAAAACGGCTAAATACTGAGGGGATATGAGTTTTTATCAAGACACATAAAATATAGCGTAAAAACCCATGCCAACGAGTTTTGCTTAAACTGCATAGGTTATTGTTTTAAAATAATCCCATTTGGCTTACTACCAACGGTAATGGTAGCCGTCACTTTATGGTCTGATGCGGCAATGACCGAAACCGTTCCCGCCCCTTGATTGGTCACATAAGCCGTTTTATTATCAGTTGTAAATGTGATGGCGTGGGCATCTGCGCCTGTTACAATTTCCCCTTGTTTTGTCCACTTGCCTGATACAATTTTGAAATAAACCACCTTTCCATTAGTAGCATCGCTTACCCAAACTTCTTTGTTAAAATCATTATACGCCACGTAACCTGGTTTGAAGCCCAACGCAATGGTTTCAGTTACTTTTTGAGTGGCTACATCAATTTCAGAAACCGTTTGAGATGTTTCATTATCGCAATACATTTTACCATTTACCGCCGTCCACGCTCCAACGGGAGCTGTGCCAACCGTCAGAGTTGACTTGACAGTTTTGGTGGCAGGGTCAATAATCGTCACTGTTCCATCGCCCGTGTTGGCAACAAAAACGAGGCTACCATCGGCAGAAAAAGTGACTTCAGAAGGTTGTTTACCTACTTTTATGCTCTTGGTTTGCGTAAAATCGGTCGTGCTAAACACCAAAACCTCCCCTGCATCTGCTCCTTGACCGACCCATAGCTCTTTACCATCGGGTGAAAAAATACCGTTGTGTGGTAAGGAAGGGGTGTTCAAAATCTTGCGTTCATTTCCCGTTGCCGTTTCCAAAATGATTACTTTGAAACCTTTTGTAATTGAGCTATTGTGCGCTGCATGTCCAGCGCTAATATCTTGAGAAATGATACCAATTGCCATAAGAGATTTATCTTTGTTGAAATAAATATGGTGCGGAAAAGTGGCACCATTTAGTCCAATTGTCTCTTTAACTTTATTAGTTGCTAAATCAACAATTTGCACATTATTATCGCCACCATTCACAACAAAAGCGGCGGCATAATTGATATTTAGATTGGGCATGATAGTGCTTTTTTTGCAAGCACTGATTGCTGCTATTGCCACAAATGACAATGCAACAAATGTTTTATTTTTATTAAACATTTGATTATCAATTTTTTATGAATGAAAATTAATTAAAATTGAGCCGTCTTGATTTAGACGAAACGACAAAATAGACGGATGGCTATCCAATAGAAAGGACAGTTATCGGCGGTTGCCAAATGTCTTGAATGGTGGATTTTGAAAAAGCCTGTTGATAAAAGAAATCTCTTTTTACAATAAAAACAGGTCGGGTGGAGAAAGTCTCAATGGCTAATTGTTTTGGTAAATCTGCAATGGGCATTACAGAGACGGAACATGTACAATTATCACCACAACACTTTTTTTTCTTATTCTCAGGGTTGGAACAACAGTTTTGGGAGCAATCTTTTTGGCTTTTAGATTTACTGTATAGTGTTTCTTTTTTATGGCTATTTTTTCCACACGCCCACGCAGAGGTCTTAGTTGATACGGTAAAAACCAATAACAACATAACATTGAGTGATATGGAAACGATAAATTTCATGCTTTAAAAACGCAATATTAATAATTTTGTTTAAAACAGCCGTTAAAATTTCAATTTAGAGGCATTATACTGAGGGGGTCACTGTCCATTTTATGTATGTCTAATTTTCAGAAAACTGGCATTAATTGCCACAACAATAGTGCTAACAGTCATTAAAACAGCACCCGCCGCAGGACTTAATAAAATACCTTGCTTATATAAAACACCAGCCGCCAAAGGCAAGGCAATAACATTATAACCCGTTGCCCAAATTAAATTCTGAATCATCTTGCGATAAGTCGCTTTTCCAAATAAAATAAGGTTCACCACATCTTTTGGATTGCTATTTACTAAAACGATACCTGCCGTTTCTGCTGCAATATCGCTGCCGCTGCCAATCGCAATGCCAATATCTGCTTGTGCTAATGCGGGCGCATCGTTCACACCGTCGCCTGTCATCGCTACAAATTCGCCTTTGCTTTGAAGGTCTTTTATCTTCTCCAATTTTTGATGCGGCAAAACTTCGGCTATAAAACTATCCATGCCTAAAGTGTCACTTACACTCTTCGCTACTTGACTATTATCTCCTGTCAACAAGATAGATTTTATATTATTCTCCCTCAATGTCTCAATGGCTTCTTTTGATTCAGGACGAATAGAATCTGACAAGGCAATATATCCAATTAATTCATTTTCCATTAAAATAAACACCACTGTTTCAGTTTCATTGGTCTTAAAACCTTCAGGCATCGGTATTTTTTTATCTTTTAAATAGCCCGGACTCACCACCATAATTTTTTTACCTTCAACAGTGGCTTCTACGCCTTTGCCCGTAATGGCATTAAAATTTTCAGTAGCAGGTATTTTGATAGCTAAATCTTTCGCTTTTTGCAAAATACCCGTTGCAATCGGATGTTCTGATTTTTGTTCTAAGGCAGATGCTAACCGAATGACCCCCTCAGTATTGAGCTCTTTTTTTAGAGAAATGACGTTAGAAACTTCAAATTTGCCAACGGTCAAAGTGCCTGTTTTATCAAAAACGATGGTCGTTATTT
>JAYUUR010000571.1:0-7702 GCA_043754475.1 Saprospiraceae bacterium
CAAATGTCAATCAACTATTCTTAATCTCATTAAAATCTGTAAAGCGTTTTTAAAGCAAGTTTTGTAATAATTTTATTTTGTAGGGTTTTAAAATTTAAATTTCAGTAAAATGTAAAAAAATGGTTGCTATTGGAAAAAATTCACTGAATTGCATAGAAAGCCGTACATTTGCACCGTTTTTCAAATAAAGATTCATTTTTATATCATTTTATAAAAAACTTATTCATGCAAACCACTCAAAAAAGCCTTGCTTACAAGGTAAAAGACATCAACTTAGCGGCTTGGGGTCGCAAAGAAATCAGATTAGCGGAAGCTGAAATGCCTGGTTTAATGTCTTTGCGCGAAGAATTTGGCGCATCAAAACCACTCAAAGGCGCGCGCATAGCCGGCTGCTTGCACATGACTATCCAAACGGCTGTTTTGATTGAAACCCTTATAGAATTGGGCGCGGAAGTGTCTTGGTCTTCTTGCAATATTTTCTCTACTCAAGATCATGCGGCTTCGGCTATTGCAGCAGCAGGTATCCCCGTTTTCGCTTGGAAAGGCATGAACGAAGAAGAATTTGACTGGTGTATCGAGCAAACCATTTTCGCATTTGAAGGCAACCAACCACTCAATATGATTCTCGATGACGGTGGCGACTTAACAAATATGGTACTTGACCGTTTCCCTGAGCTTGTGCCGGGTATTCGCGGTATCTCTGAGGAAACCACTACGGGCGTTCACCGCTTATACGAGCGCATGGCAAAAGGCACTTTGCCATTGCCTGCTATCAATATCAACGACTCGGTAACAAAATCAAAATTCGATAATAAATACGGTTGTAAAGAATCTCTCGTAGATGCTATTCGCCGTGCTACGGACGTCATGTTGGCTGGTAAAGTAGCAGTGGTTGCAGGTTATGGTGATGTGGGTAAAGGGTCTGCGGCTTCATTGGCAGGTGCAGGTTGCCGTGTAATTGTAACTGAAATTGACCCGATTTGTGCGCTTCAAGCAGCAATGGACGGTTTTGAAGTTAAAAAAATGGAAAATGCTATACCTCGCGCTCAAATTATTGTAACAGCTACGGGCAATTGTGATATTGTCACTGAAAAGCATTTCCGTTTGATGAAAGATAAAACCATCGTTTGTAATATCGGTCACTTCGACAACGAAATTGATATGGCATGGTTGAATAAAACCTACGGCAGTACCAAAGAAGAAATCAAGCCGCAAGTAGATATTTATAACATCGATGGCAACGACATCATTGTTTTGGCGGAAGGTCGTTTGGTCAATTTGGGTTGTGGCACAGGGCATCCGTCTTTCGTGATGTCTAATTCTTTTACAAATCAAACATTGGCGCAGTTGGAATTGTGGCAAAATGTCGGCAAATACGAAAACAAAGTATATATGCTGCCTAAACACCTCGACGAAAAAGTAGCTCGTTTGCATTTGGCTAAAATCGGCGTTGAATTGGAAGAACTTCGCACTGATCAAGCCGAATATATCGGTGTGAAAGTGGAAGGTCCGTTCAAACCCGAATATTATCGCTATTAATTTTTTTCATTGAAATATTAATGCCGAGCGTGATGAATCATGCTCGGCATTTTTTTTACCTTACTTTTGAAAAGTTTTTTAACTTTCCAAAAGTTACCAACTTACCCCCTCAGTATTTTATGAGTTTTTTTTGTAAAATTGTCATTCTATAATAATTGACAAAATAATTGATGTAATAACGCATTGATTATCAATAAACTAACCAAATTATTGATACTTAAAATTTAAAACAATTTATTTTAAAAACAACATGACACCTGAAATAGCACGCTCACTCGCTCCCGATGAAGGGACGCTCACTCGCGCTAAATCTCTCGCTAATCCTCGAAAATGGATATTCGTCGAGCGCAACGAACGGGCATTATGGGGTGAATGTAGCGGTAGCGGTTCAGAAACATATCGAGCGATTGTGGATATGAATGGGCCCGCGTATAAATGCACCTGTCCCGTCAAACGCTTCCCTTGTAAGCATACTTTAGCCCTCCTTTTGATGGCTGCAGATGGTCATGCTGATACTTTCGGCAAAAATCCACCCCCTCAGTATGTCACCGATTGGCTGGATAATCGAGACCGCCGCAACGCTGCCAAAGCCGAACCTCGAACCGAAGAGCAACTCGCTAAAAGTGAAGCCTCCAAAGATAAAACCCGCACTGAACGTCTCGAACTTATGGAAGATGGCATAGCTGATTTGCAACGCCGTTTGCTTGATATTGTGCGCGAAGGCATTGCTGCACTGGATAATGCACCCCCTCAGTATTTTCAAGATTTGGCAGCCCGCATGGTAGATGCGAAGGTAGGAGGTTTGAGTCGGCGCATTAAATCTTGGGCATCGTTGCGCACGGACTATCCCGATGATTGGCATGAACGGCTATTGGCTGAGTTAGGTACACTCTATTTATTTACAAAAGCTTTCAAAAATTTTGATAAAATAAATGACAGTTTGCAAATGGAAATTTTGATTCAAGCCGGTATGTCCATTAAAAAAGAGGACTTATTGAATCAAAAAGGTATTGAAGATGATTGGCTCGTGATGGCTCAAATTGAAACAAAAGAAGAGGACAATTTGACAAGTCGCCGCGTGTGGCTGATGGGTAAAGAATCGGGTAAAACTGTCTTGGTTTTAGATTTTGCTTTTGGGAATATGGGCTTTCCGTCGGCTTGGATAAATGGCTATGTGTATCATGCCGAAGTGGTGTTTTATCCTTCGGCTTATCCGTTGAGGGTGGTCGTTAAAAGTGCAGAATTGGGCAAATCGTTTTCACAAATTATTGGTTATCAAGACTTTACGCATTTTTTTGATGCTTATTCAAAAGTAGTAGTTCAAAATCCCTGGCTCAATGATTTCCCCGTTTTATTAGCGAATGTGATTCCTGTTTTTAATAAAAATCAATTTTTTTTAATTGATAATCATAAAAAATACATTGCTTGTCAGTTTGATTTAAATGAAGAAAATAAAGGGATGACCGACGATATAGGTTGGAAAATAATGGCATTGAGTGGTGGAAAACCCATAGCCGTGTTCGGTGAGTGGACAGGTGAAAATTTAAGACCCCTCAGTATTTTTGCAGAAGGGCGGTTTATCCATCTACTCGTATGAAGCTAAGCCTCTACCATTTCGTCAACATTCTCCATCGCCTCAGCAATTTCGATAGCATCCTCAATTTCATCCAAATCAACCCGTAGATTTTCAACAATAAAATCTTGACGGTCGGGCGTATTTTTACCCATATAATAATCCAGGATATGGTCAATATTCATGTCATCGGTCATGATAACAGGTTGCAGCCGAATGCCTTCGCCTATAAAATCTTGAAATTCATTGGGGGAAATTTCTCCTAAACCCTTGAACCGAGTAATTTCCGCTTTGCCTTTCAACTTGCGGATAGCCGCTTGTTTTTCCGTATCGGAGTAACAATAATAGGTCGTTTTTTTATCGCGTACGCGGAAAAGCGGTGTATCGAGTATAAATAAATGACCTTCACGCACCAAATCAGGGAAAAATTGTAGAAAAAAAGTCAAAAGCAATAAGCGAATATGCATTCCATCCACATCCGCATCGGTAGCAATGACCACTCGATTGTAGCGCAAAAACTCGATGCCATCTTCAATATTCAAAGCATGTTGGAGCAAGTTCAATTCCTCGTTTTGATAAACGATTTTTTTAGTCATGCCGTAACAATTCAAGGGTTTTCCCCTTAAACTGAACACCGCTTGCGTCTCCACATCCCGCGCCTTCGTGAGCGAACCACTCGCCGAATCCCCCTCAGTAATAAACACCGAAGTATTGGCTAATTTCTCTGAATCGCCTTTTTCATTCAAGTGAAAACGGCAATCGCGCAGTTTTTTATTATGTATATTCGCTTTTTTAGCGCGTTCGTTCGCCAATTTTTTAATGCCCGCTATCTCCTTGCGCTCGCGCTCGTTTTGCTCAATGCGGCGTTTAAGAGCATCGGCAGTCTCTTTATTTTTATGTAAAAAATCGTCAAGATTCTTTTGCATAAAATCGCCGATGAATTTTTTAATCGTCACGCCTTCTGGTGCAATAGCCAACGAGCCGAGCTTAGTTTTGGTTTGCGATTCAAAAACAGGCTCTTCCACCCGCACCGAAATAGCGGCAATAATGGACGTCCGAACGTCTTGCGCTTCATATTTTTTATTAAAAAAACTACGAATTGTTTCAACCAATGCCTCTCTAAAAGCCTGTAAATGCGTACCTCCTTGCGTGGTATTTTGACCGTTGACGAATGAGTGATATTGTTCGCCATAATGCCGTCCGTGCGTCATTACCACATCAATATCTTCACCTTTCAAGGTAATTATTGGGTATTCTATATGTTCTTCACCGATTTTACGCTGCAAAAGATCAAGTAAGCCATTTTTTGAAACCAGCGTTTTACCATTAAAATTGAGCTTCAATCCGGCATTCAAATAGGCATAATTCCATAATTGAGACTCAATAAATTCTGAGCGAAATTTATAACCTTTGAAAATAGTGGTATCAGGTTTAAAGTGAATCAGCGTACCATTAGGCTCAGTCGTTTTCGACAATTTATGGTCTTTCAACATTGCCCCCTCAGTAAATTCCGCCATTTTCATTTCACCCTCGCGGAACGCTTGTACTTTAAAATATTCAGATAGCGCATTCGCCGCCTTCGTACCGACACCGTTCAAACCGACTGATTTTTTAAATGCTTTCGAGTCGAATTTACCACTCGTATTGATTTGCGAAACACTGTCAACGACCTTGCCCAAAGGAATCCCACGCCCAAAATCACGCACCGACACGATACCTTCTTCCACCTTGATGTCAATATTTTTACCATGCCCCATCACAAACTCATCGATGGAGTTGTCAATGATTTCTTTGAGCAGCACATAAATACCATCGTCGGGCGCGCTACCGTCACCGAGCTTACCTATATACATACCCGGGCGCAAGCGGATGTGCTCTTTCCAATCCAGCGTGCGGATATTATCGTCGTTATATTCTATTTTTGATAAATCTTGTTGAGCCATTTTTCATCATTTTTTTCGAGGGATAAAATTAAAGATTTCGGCTGAATTATCCTATTTTCAAACTTTTTATTTTAACAAAAATTGTTTTAAATTAAAAATACCCCCTCAGTATTTATTGGTTTTTTCAACAATTATTTTAATTTTGCCTTGTAAAATGCCTATTTTTTATAAAAAGTAAAAACAAAATGTCTGAAAAAAAAAATGCAGGGCTGACTTTCATTTTCATTACCTTATTGATAGACGTTACCGGATTTGGCATCATCATCCCCATTTTGCCAACTCTAATAGCCGAATTAGTACAAAGCGACTTGAGTACAGCAGCGCGGTGGGGTGGCTTGTTGATGTTCATTTTCGCTGTCATGCAATTTATTTTTGCGCCGATTATGGGCGGCTTGAGCGATATGTATGGTCGGCGACCTGTACTTTTGGCGACACTTTTTGCTTTCGGATTAGATTTTATTTTACAAGGTCTTGCCCCCAATATTTGGTGGCTTTTTATCGGTCGGATGATAGCGGGTATCACGGGTGCGAGTTTTTCAACAGCGGGTGCATATATTGCCGATGTGAGCGAGCCTGAAAAACGGGCGCAAAACTTCGGTATGATTGGCGCAGCCTTTGGCGTCGGCTTCATTTTAGGTCCTGTTATTGGTGGTTTCTTAGGGCAATTTGGCTCGCGCGTACCCTTTTTTGCTTCGGCTGGCTTGGCATTGCTCAATTTTATATATGGTTATTTTATCCTACCTGAATCTTTAAAACCTGAAAATCGCCGCCCTTTCGATTGGAAACGGGCTAATCCCATCGGCACTTTGCTGAGGGCACGGCGTTATCCTATTTTGTTGAGTTTGATTGGTGCTTTGGTCTTCGTTTATATTGCTGCCCATGCTAACCAAAGCACGTGGTCTTATATAATGATGGATAAATTCAATTGGGATGCCCGCATGATTGGCATCTCATTGGGTTGGGTAGGCTTGACGGTGGGTATTGTGCAAGGCGGTTTGACGCGCATTATTATTCCAAAATTAGGTCAAATACGCTCAATTTATATCGGTTTGACATTAAGTGCCTTTGGTTTTCTGCTATTTGCTTTCGCTACGCAGACTTGGATGATATTCGTTTTTATGGTTCCGTTTGCAATGGGTGGCATTGCGGGTCCGGCGTTGCAAGGCATTATGTCCAATCAAGTGCCCCCTAATGAGCAAGGCGAGTTACAAGGGACTTTGGCGAGTATGGTGAGTTTAACTTCCATCATCGGACCGCTTTTAATGACCTTTTTGTTTTCATTTTTTACTCGACCAAGTGCCCCGATTCATTTTGCAGGTGCGCCGTTTTTAGCCGGTTCAGTTCTGAGTTTGACCAGTGCATTTCTCGCATGGCGTACGCTCTCGCGGATTCAAACACCCCCCTCAGTATAATATGGGTAATGGGCAATAAGCAATGAGTAATGTAGAAAATTTTATAAAGTAATTGATAATCAACACGTTACAAAATTCCTAATTCCTAATTAAACATTCCTAATTACTTAAAATGCGGATTTTGAATAATCCCAATCAAATTGCCCCATGGATCTTTGACGGTGGCTACAAATATATCGTCGCCTACATTTTGAGGAGCTGTGTGAGGTGTCGCACCATCGAATAGCATTTGAGCATAGCTCGCTTCAATGTTTTCTACACCCCAATAAGTCTCTACATTATCAGCCGTTTTACCCGTCATATCATCAGGTTGCAAGCCGAGTTCGTAGCCTACCACGTTGTAGCCGACATAAAATGGTTGGTCAAAATAAGGCTCTAAACCTAATAAATTCGTGTAAAAAGCTTTCCCTTTTTCTATATCGCTGACCTTATAAATGACTGTCCGAAGTCCTAAAAGTGGTGTCATAACTAAATGATTTTTAAAGAAATTCTAAGCCAATGCTATATCAGAGGCTTTAATATAATACCCCTCAGTATTTGAACCAAATCTATATTTAAAAGTTGAAGACAACGCGACTTGGTGAACGTATGGTCTGGCGTTGTTGGGATATTGGGAATACCTCTCTGTATAAAAGCCAACTCTTTGTGGCTTTGAGAAGGCGGGGAATTCAAAGTACAAATGTTCAAGTTAGTACAAATGTTTATTAGAATTCCAATGTTCAAATTTAGTACAAAGCTCCACTTTTGCCAAACTCTTGTTGTGCAATCGCCCTTTTTCGGTCTATTGCAACAGGAATGAACTAAACTGGCAAAAAAAGTGTTATTTCCGACTAAAAGTAAAAATAAATGGGAGTACGAGCAAAGAAAAGTGTAAAAATAAGTGACTGGCAAAAAAGGCTATTGGAAGAAGAAGGGAAAAAACGGACAACCCTTCGGCAATATAGTGAACGGATAGCCATCATCTTGAGGAATTATCGAGGAGACAGCCAATCTGCAATAAGTCGGAGTATGGGCTTAGACTACGAAAGTGTTAGGTTATGGCGGAGTCGTTGGATAGAAGAATATGAAAAGCTCATAATCTACGAAGGCGGCGTTGGGGGCAAAGGGGTGAAAGACCATGATTTATTGTCAAAGATGTTAGAAACTGTTTTAAAACCCTAATTGAACCTATTAGCCATAATTTTAATCATAGCTAAATAGCACATAGATTGACTATTACGAATTAGTTTTTCGTA
>JAYUUR010000572.1:0-2608 GCA_043754475.1 Saprospiraceae bacterium
TATAACTAAAATCAGCCAAGCCAATAGGCGTAGAAGTGTTTTTGCGATTGTATTGCTTGGTGTTTTGTGAAATCACCATACGCCCCAAACGGTCATAATAGAATCGTGTGGAGAATATATTGCTTTCATCATTTATCAATCGGGCATAATTGACAGGTGTTCCACTAATAAATGAGCCACCCAAAAAGCCATGATAGCGGGTTGGAAAATCAATAGTGACAACATTAACCGTTGTGCTTGTCACACCATTGATGCCATTCAATCTTTTTGAAAGCCAATTTATGGGTGAAGTATATGTTTGAATATTGGTTTCTAAACCACATCTCAACACATAGCTGCCAACGCCCGTACCACCAGAACCGACGACATACCCTGTTCTATCATCATGGAAGAAGACATCTGTAAAAATTACTGAGGGGGTTACTGAAATAGGCGAATGGTCACGCCAAGTTGTACCGTTGAAATAATACACTTTTGCGTTTTCCCCTACGGCAATAACTGATTTATCCGAGAAAATATGCACCGCGCGCAAGGGAGTAAGTGTCGGCGGAATGGGCATAGGCGCAAATGTACTGCCATTGTTTAGCGTTTCATAAGCTGCCCCATTTTGACCTACAATATAGCCCGTATCTGATTTTAGCGCAATATCATAGAGATTGTTCGTTCCAAGTTGGGAATAAGTAAGCATTGTTCCAACGATTTTTCCAACATAGCCATTGTCGCCAATTATAATAGCAGTATCCATTTTAGTTGTCCAAACGCCATTTAAGGCAGGAATACTTCCTACTTGTCCCACTGCATTTGTTATTGGTTTAATATATTTCCAAGTAAGCCCACCATTAGCCGTATGGCGAATAATGTCTTTTTCACCAACGGTGTATCCATTTAAAGCATTTGCAAAATGGACATCCGTTAAAGCGGGTGTAAAGACAGGTTTTACTTTTGCGCCACTCGTATTATTGAAAGTATAAATAGCAGAATTGTCGCCAACGGTAAAAACTTGATTTGTACCAAATTTAAAAGCAATTCCTCTAAAACTTTCGGCAGGTTGTAAAGGCGCAAGGCTTGCTACTGGAGCATTGATGTTTACATCGGGTATGGATAAAACAGTGCCGTTTGCACCACTTATGTAGGCTAAATTGCTTGAATTTAGGGCAATATCGTATAAATGATTGCTTGTAGGCACTGGAATAGCTGTTAAAGTGGCAACACTTCCAGATATTGTATTTTTATACAATTGTCCATTATCCCCTGCAATTAAACCCAATGCAGGGTTCGTCGGATTAAATTTAATCGCATTGAAATTTGTGGTCGTAGCCGTAGGCAATGTTTTCCAATCCGCACCATTAGTCGTTTGTAATAAGGACCCTTCAGTACCAACGGCATAAATGGTATTTGTTCCTGTGGCTTGAATGTCATTGAGCGGCAAAGAGAGGATTTTTTTTGAAAGTTCTACCCAAGTAGCTGCTCCCGAATTGACATTATCCCCTCTGTAAATATCACCATTGATACCTGTAACAAACACAGTATTGGCATTTTTAACAAAAATAGATTTTACATTTGCAGCCGTTGGCAATATTGCACTATTTGTGATAGATGATAAGGCGGTTGCGGTTGAAATACTGCCTTTATCAATGTATTTGAGACCCGTTGTTTTATCAAAGGCATACGCCCGCCCACCGACAACATTGTCCTCATCAATATCTTGAATATTTGAAGCCAATGGTGTCAAATTAACGGTATAAGATGCACCTGTTGGTGTTATTTTAAATAATTTACCGCTATTGCTTAACAATAATCCTGTATTGGTTGTCGCATTAAAATAAACATCTTTGAAATCCGCATCGGCTGCGGATATGCCTAAAATACTGAGGGAGTCCCAAGTCGGATAATTTGCTGTACCATTTTTTGTGTAATAAATGGTGGCACTATTTCCAACAACCCAACCCTTATCGCCATCAGAAAAATAGGCTGCTGCGAGATTTGTAGAAACATTGGGTTTAGGAATATTAACCAAACCAAAACTACCAGATAAAACCACTCGTTTTACAACATTATTATTGCCAACAGCATAGCCTTTGTCGGGTTGATAAAATTGAAGACTGTTGTAATAAATGCCATTGTGTGCGCTCAACAATGTCCAAGTTTCGCCCCCATTCGTTGTTTTATAAATCAAGCCTTTTCCTGATACACTGTCAATAATGGCAACACCATTACTCATATCTTTGAAATAAGCATCTTTAAAATTCTCACTTACGCCTGTGGCAACGGTTGTCCAAACTGCTCCATTATTAATCGTTTTTAATAATGTGCCATCAACACCAATAGCAAAACCGCTTCCACCACTCACCATATGTACTTTTTGTAAATCTGTGCTTCGGTTGCTAGACATAGGTGTCCAAGTAATCGAAGTACCGATCAAAGTACCTTTGAAAATTTGACTTATAAGAGGCGTATTTCTAATGGCATAAAAATTACTGCCATCATGAGTTATAGTAGAATAATTGAAAACAACATTTGACAAGCCAGCAGAGGTGAAAGTCAGTCCTCCATCAAGCGTTAATAAATTTAAACCCCGTTCTCCTACAATTACACCCGTTGTTGGACT
>JAYUUR010000573.1:0-2602 GCA_043754475.1 Saprospiraceae bacterium
GTAGGCAGTTATTTACCAAATTTTTTTAATCATGGCAATCAATTTAAGGGACATCCCCGAAGCAGTTCAGAATTACATGAACACCAAAGTAACCGTTACCGTTTCCAGTTTCACCCCTGCAGCAGGTGCTAATATTGGACCAAACGAACAATTTACTTTCAATGTGACCGCAACCAATGCCCCTGCAGCAGGCGGTGGTATTGCACTCAAAAATGTGAAATACCGCATCCAATCTGCCAATGCAGCAGTTGCTAAAATCAAAGTACCGGCAAACGGCACCTCAACCGACCTTTTGGGCAACCCTCTGGCAATCGGTACAGAAGTAGCAGCATTTATTTATTTTCCTCCGACATTGCCTGTTCCGGTAGGTGTGTTTGTTGACCAGCCTAATATTCTGAGCGTAGGTGACTCCGACACTATTTCATTTACAGGCAAAGCAGGTGCTGCACCCGCCGGTGGCGTCACTAACATTCAAGCCAGAATTTTAGCAGATGTTGATTTGGATTTGCTTTTCCCTAAAAAAGAAGACACTCCGATGGTTTTTAACACGGTTACTGTGGTAGGCTAATTAAATGGGTAATGAGTAATGAGTAATGAGTTGACAATCAATGAATTATAATCACAATTATTTATTTTTCCGAATCTTAATTTTAAGGTATAACACCAAAAAGCATCTTCGGTAAATGACTACCGATTTAATGCAGATGCTAACATGCTTGGGGGTATTGCTCCTGAGCATGTTTTTTTTTGTGGCAACCTGTGCATCGTATCGCGGAACTCCAGTTCCGCACTCATGAAGCGTGGAATACCAATTTCGTATAAAATATGAGTTTATACTGAGGGGGTACTTCCACTGTGAATGCGGAACTGGAGTTCCGCGATACAATTCACACATTCCGAAATCGCAAAGATTCAGGATAAGGAAAAACATCAATAATAGCCCCTTCAAGTAACTGTTTTTTCACAGCATTCCAATATTGAGGATTCAGCAAATCAGGATGCAATTCTTCAAAAATAGCGCGCAATTCTTTTTGAGGAAATAAAAATGGCGGAAATTCCTCAGGAAAAACATCTTTTTCACCGACATAAAACCATGCTTCAGATGACATTTCATCGCTATGACTGCGCGCAGTGGGTATTTCCCTGAATTGACAATCCGTAATCAATTCTATTTCATCATAATCATAAAAAACCACTCGCTTGAGGCGCGTAACGCCAAAGTTTTTCAGAAGCAAATCGCCAGGGAAAATATTGGCAGCGGCTAATTGTTTTAAGGCTTTTCCATAATCATCTAAAATGAGGCGAGCATCTTCGGGGCTGGCATTTTCAAGATAAATATTGAGCGGAATCATTTTTTTCTCTACATAAATATGTTTGATTTCCACTTTGTCCACACCATTACTATCAGTGCTATTTCTCAAAATAACTTTAGATTTCGCAATTTTTCGCAATTCTGCTAATAAATTAGGGGCAAATCGCTCTTTTTCGCAGACGAAATTTTCAAAAAGATGGGTATCTGCCAAACGCCCTACGCGGTCGTGTTGAGTGACCATTTGATACTTCGCCTTCACTTGTTTTTCAGAAATATTTTTAGGCGGCGCAAATTCATCTTTAATAATTTTGAAAACCATATTGAAACTTGGCAAAGTAAAAACTGACATGACCATGCCTTTTATGCCTGGCGCAAAGTCGAATTTTTCCTCTGGGTGTTGTTCTAAATGATTTAAAAATTGCCGATACATTTCCGTTTTACCATGCTTTTCAAAGCCCAGACAGGTATAAAGTTCGCTGATGGGTTTATGAGGCAAAATGGATTTAAGGAAAATGACCATTTCGCTCGGAATATCCACATCTACTAAGAAATGAGCGCGATAATAAGTGAAAATGGAGGCAATATGGTTGTATTCAAGCAGCAAAGCATCTGCGAAAACGCCTTTTGCATTGTGTAAAAGGGGGATTACAAAGGGATGAATTTCTCCACCCAAATAAGCTCGCCCGACGATATAAGCTGCTTTATTTCTATAAAACAAAGGTTTCAAAACTTCTAACCGAGTGTCATCATCCGTTTGATATTTGGACAATAAATCAGTCAAAATTTTATTGGTCACTAAATTAATATCTCTTTCAATATCTTCATAAGGTACATCCAAACGATAGTCTTCAAATAGCTGCGTCACCATAGTTCGAGCAGATAATTTGCCTGAATAGGTTCTGAAAATAGGGCGGGCGGAGTGATAATCCATTTTATCCAGCGTCGGCATGACAAACATCAACTCCTTATCCACACTCAAACCCTTATGCACATGTCGAAAGACGGAATTATAAAAAGTCTCCGCAATGTCCCGATAATAGAGGTTCAAAACTTGCTCTTCGTACATCGGTTTTACTTGCTTCCATAGAGTAGGTTCTTTCAAATTCGACTCTAATTTTGCTGCTAATTTTATCTTAGCGTCGCCTACAAAATCGCGATAAAGCGTGAGTCGCTCGCGCATATCGGCTTGAATACCCTTCCAATCGCGCTCTTCAAAGCGCAATTCAGCCCGTTTATTGATGGCTTTAAACGTCTGTTGATATTTATTGCATTTGCCCAAAATATATTGAG
>JAYUUR010000574.1:0-23161 GCA_043754475.1 Saprospiraceae bacterium
ACTTGTCGTAAACAAAAAGTCAATGTCTTCAATGAACTCAAAAAATTAGCAGAAAACCCTTGCTTTTATGTCGCACCCTTCGGGTGCTAAACAATTACAATTTATTTTATTATTTTAGCCTAAACACGCTCTTTCTATCAAAGTATATCGTAAAGTCCCAATTTAACGAGGATATACGCTTTAATATGAAGTAAAAACCCACTTAACTCATAAATATCCTAATTTTAAGAGAGAATTTTAAAGGCGAATTCAAATGATGAAACAAAAATATAATAAAAATAATAGTATTTTATAATTCGTTAATTTATTTTTTTATAAATTCAACTTATCGCTAAAAGTAAATGTCGAAACTGAGGCTTGAAGCATACCCCTCAGTATAAAACCACAAAAAGCCATTCAACAATGAACCATTGTTCATCAACAATAAACCATTGTTCATCAACAATGAACTATTGCTCAACAACCAATGAACTATTGTTCATCAACAATAGACTATTTTCTGCAACAATAAACCATTGCTCTTCAACAATGAACTATTGTTCTACAACAATGGGCTATTGCTCTACAACAATGAGCTATTGCTCTACAACAATGAGCCATTGTTCTACAACAATGAACCATTGCGCTACAACAATGAACCATTGCGCTACAACAATGGGCTGTTTTTCATCAACAATATGGGTAATGGAAAAAGAAAACCCGCCCGGGTGCGCTTGCAAGCAGAGGCGTGGCAGGTCTTATTAAATACAAATTTAAGTTACTTTATTTAAGAAAACAAAAACAATCATCTACTCATACGACAAACCATATTTATCCAACACATCTTGCGGCACACCTTCCCAATTATTAGGTGTATTGCCGAGATAGCCCAAATCTTTGAAACCCATTTGAGTGGTATAAAACCCCGTCAAGGTTAAATTGCGCATCAAATTGAAAAATTTGACGCCTTGCGAATATTCGGGTTTGGCTTTTAGCGGATAGGCGATGAGATCAATCAGCGTCAGACGTTGGGCAGAAGTGCAGTCTATAAAAGTTTTGTCAAACATTTTGAGGCATTGCACATCCATCCATTTCAAGCCGCCGCGCATCGGCGTTTGCATCTCAGGCTTATCTTTTACCATAAAATCAATGAATGCTGGCACGCCTGCTTGCGAAGCACTGCCCGAAATGCCATCTGCCGGTAGGATAATATCCGACAAAACCGTTATCACTTTCATCTCCGAAGGCGTTAAAAATTTATCGGCTTTTATTTTTCTATCCCTTATCTTTTCCTCTTCGGTACTGCCCGGTTTGTCGGTATCTTTTTCTTTGAAAAAGTCATTGAGTACTCCCTCAGTATTAGGCATATTTTCAGCCTTCGCGGATGTCGTACTGACTCCTATTCCAAAAGTAGTGAGAGCAAGGGCTTTGAGTGAATCGCGTCTTTTCATTTTTATATTTTTTGAAAATAAATTTAATTACAATTTCCCTTCTTTTCGTTGATCCACAATATATTCCGCTGTCCGCATAGCCAAAGCCAATATCGTCCAAGTGGTATTTTTATGCGGCTGCGAAACTAAGGGTCCGCCATCTACAACAAACAGATTCTTGACATCATGCGCTTGGCAGTTGGCATTCAAAACAGACCGTTTTGGATTATTGCCCATGCGGACTGTGCCGACTTCATGGATGATGCGCCCAGGTATTTCTAAGCCATATTGTTTATCAAGACCGGGGTTTTTATTGAGTGGAATGCCGCCCATTTCAGTAATAATGGTATCGAAAGTATCCTGCATGTGCTTGGCTTGGTTGATTTCATTATCCGACCATTTATAGTTAAAACGCAGCACAGGGATACCGAATTTATCCACCACATTCGGGTCTATTTCGCAATAATCATCCTCTTTGGCAATGGCTTCACCCCGCCCTGCCATGCTGACAATTGCCCCATATTGGCGCCGAATATCTTCTTTCAGCCTTGTGCCGTAACCACCAGCAGGTTGTTTCGAGCCATCGGATTGAGGAATTAAGCCGTTGGTATTTTCAATATTGAAACCAAAACCATACGATGGCATACCCATACCACCCGAATATTCGATGTGATAACCACGGGGGAAATCCAACTTTTTGTTATCCAACCACCAAGGCGTATAGACGTGCATACCGCCCACGCCATCTTCATTATAGCGTTTTCTATCCAACAACGCAGGAACAAAAGCTGTGCGCGATAAGCCCGTAGAATCATGCAAATATTTACCGACTACGCCACTCGAATTCGCTAAACCTTCTGGAAAACGCGATGATTTTGAATTGAGCAAAAGCCGTGCAGACTCGCAAGCCGAAGCCCCCAAGACGACAATTTTAGCACGAATGGATTTCTCACTGAGGGTATTTTTATCCACATATGAAACGCCTGTTGCCAAGCCTGTTTGGGCATCCGTCAGCACCTCGCGCACCATTGCATTGGTGAATAAATCAACATTCCCCGTTTTGATAGCGGGTTTGACTAAGACAGAAGACGATGAAAAATCCGCATAAGCCGTACAGCCTCGATTGCATTGATTACAATAAAAACATGAGCCACGTTCATCATTGATCGGCTTTGTTAAGATGGATAATCGCGAAGGAATCACAGGTATTTGAAGGTTTTTACCTGCTTTTTTAAGGAAAAGCTCATGCAAACGAGGTTTTGGAGGCGGTAAAAAAATACCGTCTGGCTCATTATACATGCCTTCATTGGAGCCAAAAAGACCAATGAATTGGTCCAATTTATCATAGTAAGGCTTGATATCATCATAGCCGATGGGCCAATCTTCACCCAAGCCATCAATGGATTTACCTTTAAAATCGTTGGGTCCAAAACGCAAGGAAATACGCCCCCAGTGGTTTGTCCGTCCGCCGAGCATACGCGAGCGAAACCAATCGAAACGAGTCCCATTTTTTTGAGTGTAAGGTTCGCCATCGAGTTCCCAACCGCCCCATGCAGCGTCGTAATCGCCGAAATGACGCAAAGGCGAAGCAGCTCCTCGACGCGGCGATTCCCAAGGACCCTTCAGTTGAGTGATATATTTTGGATCGGCAGGATCGTAATAGCCGCCGGCTTCCATGAGGGCAACTTTTGCACCCGCTTTAGCGAGTACATAAGCTGCCATGCCGCCGCCCGCACCTGAGCCAACTATGACGACATCGTATTCTTTTGCTTGTTCTTTTAGTTGCATAAATCGTTTATTTTCAATCGTTTAAAATGCGGTTGAAAATAAATAATTAAATTGAAACTGCCTACTTTTTTAGCCACTCAGTAAAATATGGGTGATGAGTGATGAGTAATGGGCAATGGGTGACAGGCAAGCACAGGCAATGGGTAATGGGCAATGAGTAATCAGTAATGATGTATTACTCATTGCCTATTACCCATTGCCTGTCACTCACCCACCTAACCACGTCTTAAAATCGCTCACCCGCTCGCGGGCTACGAAAATATCTTCACCTGTTTTGATAGCTTGTGGCGTTAATTCTAATTTGAGGCGACCATTGAAATGCGGGCTAATTTTTTGGATGGATTTGAGGCTGACAATCATTTTACGATTGATGCGGAAAAAATCTTTTGGATTGAGGAGAGATTCTAATTCATCGAGGGTGCACTCGGTGATGTGTTTTTTATTTTGAAAAATATAAAATTGAGTCAAGCCATCTTCTGAAAAGAAATAAGCGATATCAGGGGTTTCAATAAAAGAAATATTTTGACCTTGCTTGATTAAAAATCTTGATTTATAATTATTTGATTTTGAAATATTTAAAGCCAATTCTTTGAAAAAATCAGAGGGATTTTGTCCGTAAATATTGTCAGTCATCAAGCCCACACCCTTACTATTTTCAGATTTTTTATGCCGAATTTTCACCATCACATCCATTAATTCCTCTTCGTCAATGGGTTTTAATAGATAATCAATGGCATTCACCTTGAAAGCCTTGATAGCATATTGGTCAAAAGCAGTAGTAAAAACGACGGGCGATTGAATATTCACATGATTAAAAATGTCAAAACTCAAGCCATCGGCGATTTGAATATCCATGAAGATAGCGTCGGGAGAAGGGAATGTATTAAGCCATTTGACAGACGCCTCCACAGAATCTATCGTTTCGATAATAGATACTGAGGGGTCAGCTTTTTGTAGCAATTTGGTCAATTGCTTGGCGGCGGGCTGCTCGTCTTCGATGATGAGTATTTTCATAAAATGTCAAATAACTTGCAGCAAGTTTTAAAACTTGCTGCAAGTTTCGTTAAAAATAATTTCCTATTTCGCTAAAACACCCCCCTCAGTAAACACCTCTCTTTCAGTCGTTCTTTCATAGGTTTCATCATATTTTTCATGCATTGTACCCATCATTCTATCCCAAATTGTTGTCCACAAACCATAGTTTTTGACGGAATATTTATGGTGCATATTGTGAGCAACAGCGGTGTTAAACCATTTGCCAAACCAATGGTTGTTAAAATTTTTAGGCATAATTTCATATCCGAGGTGACCATACACATTGTAAGAAATTTGAAACAACATATAAAGCGCGATGGCTGATTGATGCGTCGGAATTGAAAAAGCGATAATTGTCACTATCAAAGCTTCAAACACTGCTTCAATCGGATGAAAAGCGTAAGCTGTCCACGGCGAAGGGTTATTGGATTTATGATGAATCAGATGCACATACTTGAATAATTTAGGATGGTGCATTAAGCGGTGCGTCCAATAAAAATAGGTATCGTGTAGGAAAAACATCCAAATAAACGTGAAATAATAATACGGCATCCCGTAGTCACTGATTTTATAATACACATTGGTGTAAGGTTTTAAAATAAAAAAAGTCCAAACACTGATGCCTGCAAAAATGCCGATAGACATGATAGAATAAAAAATATCGCGCCCATAGTCGCTGATGTGCGGAAATTTGGGCTGCACTCTTCGCACCATCATGGGGTTTTTAAACACGATGTAAAATAAAATAAACACAACACTCGCCATTAAAAAGTAGCGTGTGCCGATGTTGGCATAAGTGAATTGCCATTTTTCTAAAAACTCTTGAAGATTCATAACAGACTGGTTTTTAAATATTTATAATAGCGGTAAAATAACCGTAAAATACTGAGGGGTCACTATCACATCTAATTGTTTTTGGCTCACGAGTTGATACCTATTTTTTATATTTTGCAAGCCTGTACCTGTTCCTATTTGTACTTGATTTTTACGTTGAAGGTTGTTTTTGACGATTAATTTATCGCCATTTTCTACCCCCACTTCAATCAAAAGCGGCTTTTCCGTAGAGATAATATTGTGTTTGATGGCATTTTCAAGGACAATTTGCAAAGCCAACGGAATCATATGAGACTCGGCATACCCTTCAGTATTGAAGAGTTTGATGTTCAAATTATCGCCAAATCTTTCTTTTAATAAAAAAACATACGCCTTCAAAAATTCGAGCTCATGACTGAGGGGGGTGGTAGGATTGTCTTTAATTTCTAAAATATAGCGATATACTTTCGATAATTGTTGAACAAACCGTACCGCCGTTTCAGGATTTTCAGGAATAATATGAATCAAAGTATTCAACGAATTGAATAAAAAATGTGGATTGACTTGATTTTTCAAGCCGTCTAATTGACTTTGTATATTTTCACGTTGTAATTGTTCTTTTTCAAGACTTGCTTTTTTCCACAATGAAAAATTACGCATACTTTCATAAATCCCTGCAATGACAATAAAGCTAAACAAACTGGCTGCATTGACTTGGAAAAGAGAAGGGCGATGTGCCATTTTATCAAGCCCTGTAAGTGGTTCTAATATTAAATGAAAAATATTGCCAAAGCTCAAAATAAAAGCAAAACAAAGGCTCAATATCCATATTAATCGTTGACGATTCTGACTATAATGAGGGAATTTTTGATTGCCTTTTATAAAAATATAACAACAAAACTGCCAATCTATAAATGTAATTAATATGCACATTAAAGTAGAGCAAAACAATGTTATGGAGTCGTTGAAAACCTCCTGAAAAAAGATTGGCGGAATAATCAAGCCCGATAATGGGATGCCAATCAGCCGAAACCATTTATCATCAAAACCTAAATATTGGCTTGAATTAGACATTTTAAGGAAAATCGTTTAATTTTGAATTCTAAAAATAAAACAATGGTAAAGTTAACTAAATCTATAGAACTAACGCTTTCAGATATTTTGATGGCAATTGATCAATTACCACCCAAGGATCGCAAAGCTGTCGTTCAACACCTCATTGATGAAAAAACGGGCATTAAATTGACCCGTTATGCCGATATGCCCAAAACACTCGACCTTGAGCAGATGATGAAAGAACAAGGTTATAAAGGCGTTGATTGGCAAGAGTTTGATAACCTTGTTTCAAAATTTGATGTTAAAGAACCTGTCGAAGAACTAATCAAACAACTCACAAAATGACATTCGTCCTTGATACCAACGTTATATTACATTTTTTACGCGGCAAACGTGCTTACTATGCAGAAAATTTCCCAATTGACCATGCGAATAATAGGCTTATCATTTCAGCAGTCAGCATTGGTGAATTGCGTTCAATAGCTTTACGCAATAAGTGGGGTGCAAAAAAAGTACGCGAAATGGAAGTATTAGCACATAAATTATTCGTTGTGGATATCAATCACGATACTATTCATCATCGCTACGCCGAAATCGATACTTATAGTCAAGGCAAACTTGATGGGCGCCCCCTCAGTATTTCGGCTCGCAATATGGGCAAAAATGATTTGTGGATTGCGGCAACTGCTTCCGTTTTTAACGCCACATTATTGACTACCGATAATGATTTTGACCACTTAGACACTATTTTTTTAAACGTTCCTAAAATTGACTTGGTTAAATTAGCTCAATATTGAGAGCAATCATTGAGTGTTAGAATAACCGTAGAGCAAAGTTTAAATTTTTACAATTAAATAAAAAACAGAAAAGGGTGAACAGTAGATTTAGGCTATTGAGTTGTAGAAAATACGCCTTGAAATGGGCGTTTTACACATTGATTTATTGAAAATACTGAGGGGGTCATTTTTTTTAGAAAAAATTATTTAGTTATTAAAAAAAATAAGTATTTTAGCTACTCGAAATTTTTTAACAAAATTCTAAAAAAAACAATATGAAAATCAGCAATAATTTCCACATTCAAGAATTCGTCTCCCGCGATTTTTATAACGACCATTCAGATGGTTCTCTCAAATTTATTGACCAACGCATTGTTTTAGCGTGTCAATATATTCGAGAAAAAATAGCCAAACCCATCACTATTAATAATTGGAGCGACGGTGGTGAGCGTCAATTCTCAGGCTTGCGCCCGTTTGTATGCAGTGTGGGTGTTGCGTATTCTCAACATAAATTCGGACGAGCGGCTGACCTCAAATGCGACAGTATGAGCAGCGAAGAGATGCGCCAACTCGTAAAACGGTATTGGCCCGATTTGAAAAAATACATTTCAACTATTGAAGATGATACAGATGGTTGGCTACATATCGATTGCCGCTGGACAGAAAATCCGGAGATTCTGAACATCGTTCCGAACCCTTTCAAGACTTCTGATAGATCGCTCGAATCAGCAGAAGTAGGCACCCGTGGCTTAGACGAAATAGATGAATATGATGGTTGGGATTAAAGTCTTTCAGTGCTTAAAATGGGCAATAAAAGAGAGATTTTGCTCAATAAAAACAAAAAAAACACAATTAAATTGTTAATAATTCAAACAATAATAGTTTGAGTTTCAATAATTTAAAAAAACTCCTTAACTTAGCTTTTTGAAACAGTATATGGGGATATTCCCGCAGGATGAAACATTATTTTTTTAATTAAAACAAGCACACACTATGGGACCTAATTCGTTTAGAAATCTCACTTATGCTGCCGTTTTGGCAGTCGTTGGCGCACTCGTTTACCTTGTTTATCAATCGAGTAAAAAGAAGGAACGCCTCAATCCAAGCGTTGAAAGCTCTGCAAGTTTAGGCAGCTATACTGACACTCTTGGTAGCATTTCAGGTACTTCTTCTGCTGCATTGGATGGTATAGATTCTGTCAACAACACTGTTGATGGTAATTTTGTATCAAGCAGCAGTACAACTTCAAGCCCTGCTACTTATCCAAGTGGTAAAAGTAGCACCTCCGAAGTAAAAGAAGTGACTGCTGAAGAACCTGGCAGCCTTAGCGGCAGTAGCAGAATCGCATCAGAGGATGGTATTTCTTCATCACAGAAGAAGACTGTTACTGCAAAAGGGGTGAAAAGCAGAACAGCCGTTAAAGCCAAAGAAAAATTTGATGCAGGTTTGTCAGCCGGTGATTACATGACTATTGCAGGATCTTTTGCAAGCAAAGATAATGCTGAAGCATTGGTCGCTAAATTGAAAAAAATGGGCTTTAATCATGCAGAAGCTGTGAAAATGGAAAATTCCGCTAATACGTATACTATTGCGGGATATTACAAATTCAAAGGTGGTGCAGATGCCGCAGTCCGTACTTTGAAAGCCAACAAAATTCCGGCAATCGTGAAGAAAAAATCAGGTGATATTTATAAAACAACGCCGGCATCGAAACCCGTTGCTACGCCTAAAGCGCCTACAACAGCGAAACCAATTTAAATTTACCTTGTTTTTTTACAACAAAAAAAAGCCGACTTGAAAACAAACAAGACGGCTTTTTTTATTTACGAAAGAAAATGTTAAATTTGCAACAGAAGGATTCATATTATTTCACTTAACCAAACTCAATCACCAATGACTATGGAAGCAACTACTACAATCGTAGAAATCATTGATTACTCACCTGCATTCAAGGAGAATTTCAAAAACCTCAATATGGAATGGATGAGTCAGTTCAAAATAGACCATGCGCGACTTGCCCTTGTGGAGCATCCCGAAGAGCAAATTATTCAAAAAGGGGGAGGTATTTTCTTTGCACAAGTAGATGGCAAAATTGTAGGAACTGGTGCTTTATTGCGTGAAAGCAATAAACTTTACGAAATCGCTTATATGGCAGTGACTCCTGCTTATCAAGGCAGACATATCGGCAAGTCATTATTGAAAAAAGCGATTGATAAAGCGATACTGGCAGGGGCGAAGCAGGTTTATCTCGTAACGAGTACCAAACTCAAAGCATCACTCGAAATGTATCGCACTTTCGGATTTAGAGAATCTCCTTTTGACCCCGAAATGTCGGTTTATCAAGGATCAGATGTAAAAATGACTTTGAATTTGAAATAATAGCGAATATTTTTTCAATAAAAAACCCAAAAGATTCTCAAAATCTTTTGGGTTTTTTATTGAAAAATAGGCTTTTTACTGAGGGGGTCACTCCTGTATAATCGTAACCTTATCCACAAAATATCTCGTTTCGCCGCGCCAAAATAATTGTTTAGTATATTCGGTGTAATGTAAAGTCACACGCTTGCCTGTTGATTCTGCTTCCTGCAGTGCTTTTACAGCATTGTTATCATTCACTGAAAAAGACCAAACGTTGCCACCAGCTACTGAATTAGTGCCATCATTAGGCACCATCACAGCACTCATTTGAAGCTCACCTTCCCATGTTTTGAATACATACCCTTTATGGCTCAACTTCCGCAATAAACCCGTGCGCGTACCGTCGCTGTAAGGATAATAAAGAATAAATGCTGCATAAAGAGCAAATATTATAGTGATAATTGCTAAAATCCATAAAAATTTACGTCGCAAATGCCACGATGCTACGCGGGCTTTTACACTGTCTCCTATTTCGTTGATTGCCATAGTTAATCTATTTTTTAGTGGTGAAATTATTTAAATTTATAAACAAATAATCAAGAATTCAATGCGCTTCCAACCAATTATTTCCAACGCCCATACCCACCTCAATCGGCACTTTCAGATTCGGAATAGCATGTTTCATACAATCTTCAACAAGGGCTTTTATGGTTTCTAACTCAGGTTTGAAGACATCAAAAACTAATTCGTCATGGACTTGTAAAACCAATTTTGTTTGCAACTGCTTGTCTTTCAATATTTTATGAATATTAATCATTGCTATTTTTATCATATCCGCAGCCGAGCCTTGTATCGGCGTATTGATAGCTACGCGTTCGGCAACGCTGCGAGCGAGGCTGTTGCGGCTATTTATATCCCTCAGTATTCGACGCCGCCCCATGAGCGTGGTCACATAACCGTTTTTACGGGCATCTTCCACGACGGTCTCCATATATTTTTTTAAATCTTTATATTGAGCAAAATATTGTTCAATTAATTGTTTCGCTTCCACCCGAGAAATGCCCAATTGATGCGAGAGATTTTGAGAACCTGCACCGTAGAGAATACTAAAATTCACCGTTTTAGCATTGCGGCGTTGGTTAGGGGTGACTTCACTGAGGGGTATGCCATAGACCTTTGCGGCTGTGGCTTGGTGAATGTCCAAACCTTCGCTAAAAAATCCCAACATCGCTTCTTCTTGAGCCAATTCAGCAATCAAACGCAACTCAATTTGACTATAATCTGCTGAAAGCAAGACATATTCTTCATTGCGAGGAATAAAAGCCTTGCGAACACGCTTACCTTCGTCAGTGCGAATAGGTATATTTTGCAAGTTCGGATTGTTGCTGCTGAGTCGTCCCGTAGCGGCTAAAGCCTGATTGAATGATGAATGAATGCGTCCTGTTTTAGGGTTAATCATGCGAGGCAATGCCTCAACGTAAGTGGATTGCAATTTAGCCAAGCCTCTAAAATCTAAAATAGCCCTTGCGATGGGGTAATTTTCAGCCAGTTCACTCATTTTTTCTTCATCGGTCGAGTATTGGTCGGTTTTGCCCGTTTTTTTCCAACGATATGGGATTTTCATTTTATCAAATAAAATATCTCCGACTTGTTTAGGCGATGAAATATTAAAACGAGCACCCGCTAATTCATAGACATTATTTTCATAGTCCCTTATTTTTACATCCAATTCCTTAGCAAAATCATTCAAATAATCAGCATTGACTCGAATGCCATTAAACTCCAACTCTGTCAACACTTCCACCAACGGTATTTCAATGGTATGGAATAAAGTATTGAACCCCTCAGTATCGAGCTTAGGTTTTAGAAATTCATACAATTGAAACGTCACGTCAGCATCTTCGGCAGCATAATCTTTTACTTTTTCTACCTTCACATCACGCATGGAAAGCTGATTTTTACCTTTGCCAATGAGTGTTTCTATCGAAGTCGGTTCATATAGCAAATAATTTTCCGACATGTAATTCATGTTGTGGCGCAAATCCGGCTCTATCAAATAATGCGCTATCATGGTATCAAACTCCACACCTTGCATTTCTAAGTCGTACCATTTCAAGACTATTAAATCATATTTAATATTTTGACCAATTTTTTTAACATCAGGATTTTCAAACAGGGGTCTAAATTCGTTGAGTAATTCTTTTGCCGCTGTTTTATCAGCCGAAACAGGCACATAATAGCCTTCGCTTGCCATCGTTGAGAAAGACATGCCGACCATTTCTGCTTGGTTGGCATCAATATTTGTCGTCTCGCAATCGTATGCGAATAACTTACTTTCAGTGAGTTTTTTAATTAAAATAGTGCGTTTTTCAAGGGAATCTACTAAAAGATAGTTGTGTGGTGTATTGTTAATATTTTTTTCTGCCTTAGAATAACTCGGCAAACCGGCGTGGCTGCTGCCACTATCGTTCGGATTGTCAGATATTGGGGGGACTCCCGCAATCGCCCCAAATAAATCACCTTGCAAGCCAATTTTTAGTGCGGCTGCTTGAATAATCGCATTTTCAGGTGCTTCAGATGTTGAATCGCCGCCTAATATTTCTTTAGCAATGGATTTAAATTCTAATTCTTTAAATACCTCTGCCAATTTTTCTTTATTGTATTCACTCAATCTATAATCTTCTTCATGAAATTGAACAGGCACATTTATATCAATCAAAGCCAATTTTTTAGATAAAAGTCCTTGTTCAGCGAAATTTTTGAATGTTTCCTGCTGTTTGCCCTTCAATTCGTCGGCATGAGCGATGATATTTTCAACCGTACCATATTTTTCCAATAAAATGGCTGCCGTTTTTGGCCCGATGCCCGGCACCCCCGGAATATTATCCGCCGCATCGCCTTGCAAACCCAATATATCCACCACTTGATTCACATTCTTAATTTGCCAATTATCACAAACCTCTTTCACGCCCCACACCTCTGCATCATTACCATTTTTCGCCGGTTTGTAAAGGAAAATATTCTCGCTGACGAGCTGCCCAAAGTCTTTATCAGGCGTCATCATATACACTTGAAAGCCTTCTTTTTCTGCTTGTTTTGCCAATGTACCAATGACATCGTCCGCTTCAAAACCCTCCGCCGTGACAATCGGAATGTTCATACCCCTCAGTATTTCCATGATATGCGGCAAGCCAAAAGAGATGTCTTCGGGCTGAGAATCGCGGTGCGCTTTGTACAAATCAAACATATTGTGTCGAAAAGTAGGTGTCGGTAGGTCAAAAGAAACAGCTAAATGCGTTGGTTTTTCTTTTTTCAACACATCCAACAACGTGCGCGTAAAGCCACTCACACAGGAGACGTTCCACCCTTTCGAGTTCATTAAAGGGCGCGTGATAAAGGCATAATGCGCCCGATATACCAGCGCATGACCATCTAAAAGAAAGAGTTTTTTCATAATTTCAATTATCTAAAATCCATTGTCTATTTTCTTTGAAAGGGAAAACATCTACTTGGGCAAATGTAAGAAACAAAAACTCAAATCAGCTTTTCGAGGGCGTGATATTCGATGCCGTAGTGTTTTTTTATGGTTTCTACTTGGGCAAAAGCTTCTTTTTTAACTTGGCTTTTGATGCCGACTATCATCACATTTTTAGGCGTGTGCTCGGTGCTTATAAACTCAAAAACTTTGGTTTTGTAACCATGTGCTTCCATGAGTAAAGCGCGGATGCCATCGGTCAAAAGTTCTGCTTGCCGTTCTTCCATAATGCCGTGTTTAAGAATCGGCTGCATTTCATTGGTCACATTCAGTTGCTTCCTAATTTGTTTATGACAACAAGGCGCAACGACTATAATTTTCGCTTGTGCTTTAATGCCTTTCGCAATAGCTACATCCGTTGCCGTATCGCAAGCATGGAGCGCAATGAGCATATCCAAACGCTCGGTTTCGTAATCGTTAATATCTTGTGCAATGAATTTAAGGTTAGAAAAATGTTGTTTTTCAGCCAATTCATTACAAAAATGAGTCAAATTCTCCCTCAATTCAAAGCCTGATACTGAGGGGGTCATTTTCAAATTATTAAAAAGATGGTCGTACAATGCAAAAGTCAGATAGCCTTTTCCGCTGCCAAAATCGGCAATAATGGCATCATTAGGCAAGGGAATTTCTTTTAAAAGGCTGTCTATAATTTCAATATACTTATTGATTTGCTTGAATTTTTTTTGACCTGTGGGCGTAATATTGCCTTTAGAATCGGTGATTTCGAGGGCATGAAAATAAGCTTGTGAAGGGTCGAGCAAGCGTTTTTTTTCTTTATTATGCGATAAATCGCTGCCTTCTTTTTTTAAGAAAGAGGTGTCTGAAAGCGACGTTTTTTTAATTAAAATTTGAGAATTTTCACCTTTTTTATTATAAATTAAAGAAATATCATTTTCAGTAGTGAGTAGAATAGCATTTAAAAAGATAGAACCTAATTGAATTTTAATCAATGCATACCCCTCAGTAAAATCATGATTTTTGACCTCATCGCGGCTTGTGTAGCGAAATGTGAAAGAGAGTTTAGGTATGTTTTTTATTTCAATTAATCGAACATAGATATTTTTCAAATCAACTAAATGCTTCGGTTTAGACAAAGTCAATTTTATAAACGTTTGATTCTGAACGCTTTGCGATAGTTTTTCTAAAAATTGATGGATAGGTGTATTATTCATTCTACAAAAATAAAAAAAACCTTGCGGCTTTAGTCAAATCGCAAGGTTTTGAAGAGTATATTTTAAAGACTTATTTAAATTTCGTAACTACCCATATTTAGCCCCTCCGGGGCAAACACATGAGTAGTCACTAAATTTCAACTTTCACCATTTTGGTGAATTCACCCACCCGCTCAGTAATTTGTTCTTTCGTCAAATCTTTCAAATTCTCAATACTGAATTTTTCGACGCAAAACGAAGCTAAAGCAGAGCCATAAATAATAGCCCGTTTGAGGCTTTCAAACGATGTATCATCCACACTTGCCAAATAGCCGATGAAGCCACCTGCGAATGTATCGCCGGCACCGGTCGGGTCAAAAACTTCTTCAAGCGGCAAACCTGGCACGAAGAAAATATCGTTTTGATGAAACAACATAGCACCATGTTCCCCTTTTTTAATGATGAGGTATTTCGGTCCCATCGTCAATATTTTACGCGCGGCTCTGCGAAGCGAAAATTCACCGCTCAGTTGGCGCGCCTCTTCGTCATTAATAGTTAAAACATCTACGCGTGCGATAACTTTCAAGAGACTTTCAAGCGCAATGTCCATCCAAAAATTCATCGTATCTAAAACAACGAGCTTCGGGCGGCTGTGCATTTGGTCGAGTACGCGCATCTGCACATCGGGCGTGAGGTTGCCGAGCATCAAAAACGTTGAATTTTTATAACTTTCAGGTAAAACAGGGTCAAAATTAGCCAAAACGTTGAGTTGCGTTTCAAGTGTATCACGTCCGTTCATGTCTTTGTGGTAACGACCATGCCAAAAAAAGGATTTTTCACCTTGCTTTATTTGCAAACCCTCGAGGTTAATACCCTTCCCACGCATGTAATCCAACTCGGCTTCAGGGAAATCATCGCCCACGACAGCGACCAAATTAATGTCTTTTGTAAAGTAACTTGCAGCTAAACTGATATATGTGCAAGCACCGCCCACTACTTTTTCTGCTGTTCCGTAGGGTGTTTCTATGGTATCGAACGCAACCGTTCCAACTGTTAAAAGGCTCATTATCAAAGAGTTATGATTTTCGAGAAAAATTATTTTAATATTTTTTAAAAAATTACGCTGCAAAGATTGTATTTTTATGTGAAAGAATGTACTTTTGCATCGCTTTTTAAAACAAGTACTAAAAGAAGTAAATGCTTGATTAGCTCAGTTGGTTAGAGCGGCGGACTGTTAATCCGTAGGTCCTAGGTTCGAGTCCTAGATTAAGCGCATCAAAAAAGCCTTGCAGTCATGCGAGGCTTTTTGCATTTTATTGAAATCGTAGCACGGGCTTAGTCAGGAAACGTCATAACTTAGTAAAACGAACTAAAGTCCGTGCCACGTCGATTTAGCTTAAAAACCCAAAGAATAATTGAAAAACACGCCCTTCTCACCCAAATGATTCATGCTATATTCAAAGCGCCATGTCATGTTATAATAGGCAATAATATCTAAGCCGATGCCACCGCCAAATAGTTGCCGATTGGTGAGTTTATTAGTGAGTTTTTCATAAGGATTATGAGCGAAACCCGTATCAAAATTGAAAGTGACATAACTTTTAAGTGGCAATTCTAACCATGATTGTAGAAGTTTCCATTTGATAAACTTATGTAAATCAAGGCTTTTATCGAATAACTGTACTCTAAAACTGTTTTTCATATAAGCATAGTCCAGTCCATCTACCACATAATATTCGTAGCCTCGTAAAAAATCACTGCCAAATCCTAAGCCGCGCATATTGGTATAAGGTTGTTTGCGCCTAATTAATGCCGTTTTTCCTTTCACAATAGTTTCAAGACTCAATTTTGAATTAAAACTAAAATAATGGGCATAGCGACTGCTCACATCCAAAGCATTGACATCATCCGAAGAAAACAAGCCTGTTTTATTGACAATAAAATTGAAATAATCGCCATGCATTGGATAGGGTCTAATGTCTCGATTATCATAAGAAAAACCAGCTGCCAGCCAAAAATATCGTTGTGAAGTGCGATCATCTAAATAATAATCTCTATTCAAATTTTTGACAACAAACGAATCGACTTTATTACTTGTATAGCCAAACGACACCCCTACACTGGTGAGCAACTTAGGCGTATAATTCATCCCCAGATTGAAACCAGTGCGTTTCAATAAAAACTTATTAGCATCTTTAAAAAAAGAGATTTTATTGCTATCTGTGGCAAAGCCGACCTCTCTATTCACAGCATTAAAATAGCTGGCAGAAACACCAATAGTTTGTTTTTTATTAATATAAGGCAATGAATAGCTGAACGAATATTTGGGTGTATAGCCCATTTGCACAGTGGCACTGAAGGGGTCGCGTCTGCCCGTGAGATTGTTATAGGTCAGTCGCATCCCATAATTCGTCCGCCTCAGATTGTGTTTATGCTCTTTCCACCAAACGTTGAAATTACGGTCAGCGATTTCAAAAATGGGAATAGGGTAAAGAAACCAATTTTCAGTAACGCTTATTTGAATAGTCACGTGGTTATTTTCTTTCCAATCTTTCACATTCATTTTTGAATTGAGAAAAAGATTGGTATTCATGAGCCGCAACCGATTTTGCTCCAATACAGCACTCAACATACTGAGGGGTATGCTGTCGCCGCACGTGAAAGTTAATTCACGGAGCATGATGCGGCTTTTAGTTTTCTTATTGCCTTCAATGGCAATGCTATCTATAACGACTGAAAAAATCTGACCGTAAGAGTAGCGCAAACTTATAAATGTGAGTATAAAAACAAGGAATAATCGACTCATACTGCAAATTAAACATATTTTAAACAGCTATCAAAAGAAAAACAGCTTAGAATTGCTGTTTTTCGCTCAATATATATACGGACTAATAACTACTTTAGTCTCTAAAAATTATGCAATGACAATTTTATTTGCATTTTTGAATTTTCAAAAGTAACTTTGCGGCAAATACAGGAATATATTACAAAAAAAATCAATAATGTCCGAAAAACAAGATAAACTTATGAATTCCCTAATGTCATCCGATTTATTACTTTATGGTTTCCTCCTTGTTTGTGTCCTCCTTATGTCAGTACCTGAAAGAATTGGAAAAAACCGCAGGACAAATCCTTGAAATTCTTTTCAATGTTTTTCATTGAAAGATTTTTATTTTCAAAAAAAAAATATAATTTTGCACCTCGAAATTTAAAAAGGTAAAAAAATAAGAGACATGAAAAAAGATATTCATCCTAAATCATACCGTTTGGTAGTTTTCAAAGATATTTCTACGGACGAAATGTTCTTAACTCGCTCAACAGCCAATACGAAAGAAAAAACCGTTTGGGAAGATGGTGTTGAATACCCCCTCATTAAGATGGAGGTTTCGGCTTATTCTCATCCCTTTTTTACGGGTAAGGTAAAATTTGTAGATACTGCAGGTCGTATCGATAAGTTTAACAAAAAATTCGCAAAATTCGCAAAGTAATCAAGCAAATTTTTTAAAAAAAAGCCCTGTACGCAAGTTCAGGGCTTTTTTTATTTCTAAAGTAAAACTTTTACTAAAAATCGTCGTTTTTAAGGTGAAAACACCATTTTAAACAACTCAAGATGAAAAATATTATCCTTTTTGATTCTGACATCCGCGATCAATTGCTCCCTATCACATACACGCGGCCTGTGTGTGAGCTGCGAATCGGTATTCTGACCATTCGTGAAAAATGGGAACTTTGGCTCAAGGGGAAGGTGTCTTACATCACCCAAGACTATTTATCAGAAAAATATCCTATTTCTATCGCCTCCGATAATTTGGTTATCAACGGGGCTGTTCTTCCTGACGCACAGTTGTGCCAATTAATTCAAAATTTGAAATTCAATGAAGCCCTTTTGAAAAATGGCGAACTCATCGCAGCACGCCTCGATGAACGCCAATTTTATAACCTCATGGAGGATAATGATATTGAGGAATTGGAAGGTTTCGAGTTAGAAGAAAGCACTAAGTTATTGGCAATCAATCATGTATGGGATATATTTTCTTTTAATGACAGTGCCATGCGCAGTGATTTTGCTATGCTCACAAAAGGACGTACCTCAGCACCCCTCAGTAAAACCAACCAATTATTGGGTGATGCTTCGCAGTTTTTTATCGAAGAAGGTGCTACAATAGAATGTTCGATTTTGAATACTAAAACAGGTCCTATTTATATCGGCAAAAATGCGGAGGTCATGGAAGGTTGCGTTATACGTGGCGGTTTGGCACTTTGCGAAGGCTCAACTTTGAAAATCGGTGCTAAAATATATGGCGCAACCACTATCGGACCACACTCAAAAGTGGGCGGTGAGGTGAATAACTCTGTCATTATTGGTCACTCCAATAAAGCGCATGAAGGCTATTTGGGCAATTCTGTTTTGGGCGAATGGTGCAATATTGGTGCAGACACCAATACGTCCAATTTGAAAAACAATTATGAACCCGTCAAATTATGGGATTATACGAAAGATAGTTTTGTGAAAACAGGTATGCAATTCCTTGGTTTGATTATGGGCGACCATTCAAAATGCGCTATCAATACCATGTTCAATACGGGTACTGTGGTAGGCGTTTCGGCAAATATATATGGTGCAGGTTTTCCTCGCAATTTTATTCCATCGTTTACTTGGGGTGGCACTGGGGGTTTAGAAACCTATCCCTTCAATAGAGCGATAGATACAATGGAGCGGGTTTTAGCCCGTCGCCAAATGACCGTATCGAACGAGGATAGAGATATTCTGAAATTTATTTTCGATTTTTCAGCTCGCTATCGCTCTTGGGAACGTGATAAAGTGGAGCAGAATTGAGGTAAATCTTTCTTGAAAAATAAAAAATCCGATGCTTTTGAGTATCGGATTTTTTTTTATTGATTATTTCACCCCACTTCAACATCTTCAAACGTCTTCGCAAAAGTATAAGCATTCGCTTCATTCATATAAGGTTTCCAAGAAGTCGGAATTGTATTTTCATTCAAAAGACAGCCTTGTTTTAAATATGGATACAATTCATCATACCGTTTACTATCGCTCACTGTTACTCGCCTATTGATCATCGAACGGCGAATTTGACTCGGATTTTCTAAACCTGCTGCGCCCAATAAAATCAAAGGAATAAGTACTATAAAAACCCACAAAAACGGTTGCCAAAAATAGCCTATCGCCAATGTGAGCACTGTTGAAATGATGGAGAAGTATTTAAAGTCGTTTCTCATCGAAATTTGATTTGGTTATGTTTTTTCTAAATCGTGGTTCAACTCTTGGAAAGTTTTAAACTTTCCAAGAGTTGTATTCATACAGGTTTATTAATTCTTAATCAATTTTCCACTCAAATTACCCCCCTCAGTATTCAGCCTATAAAAATAAATTCCCGATGCTAAATTAGATAAAATTATATTAAATACTGCTGTATTTTGTTTTGTTGAAAAAACAGATTGTCCATTTAAATTAAAAATATCTAACTGCACAGCACCCGTTACCCCCTCAGTATAAAACGTTATTTCAGACGAAAAAGGATTGGGATACACTTTTATAACTGATTGATTATCAACTACTTTGGATGCTTTTCTATACAACAACGCTTTTTTAACAGCTGCCAAAGCATCTACCCGACCATAGCCATAGGTATTATTCGGCACTTGAGTACCGAGTATAGTACCACAATTTTGAGCAGTCATTAAAGGCTTTGCAGTCAATTCGATGATGCGTTCAATCGTATCCACTTGACCTGCCAGTGCAGGGTTTGCCGAAATCATCAACGCCACCACGCCCGCTATATGCGGACCCGACATACTCGTACCACTCAAACTCGCTAACCCATTATTCGGAACGCTTGAAATAACACCCACGCCCGGTCCCGACACGTTCGGCTTCATACGCCCGCTGCTATCTATTGTCACCGGACCTCGACTGCTAAAATTGGCAATCGTATCAGTTGAACTTGTAGCACCGACAGAAAATGCCTTTGCAAAAAATGCCGGCGGTCCGTCCACTGACGAACATGCAGGTCCTGAATTACCTGCCGAAACAACCATCACAATACCTGCCGCCCGACAATTATTCATAGCTTTTTCCAAAATAGCAAAATTAGATGAATTGCAGCCCTCTCCCGGCGAGCAATACCATGAATTATTAATCACATGCGGTGCTTTTTTAGGATTGGGATTTTTATTTGCCGTATCAGTCGGTGCTAAGAAAAACTGAAAACACTCGACATAACTTTGCAAAGTACCATCGCCTCTGTCCATATTGCGCGCGCCAATCCATTTTGCATCCGGCGCAACACCCATCGCTAAGGTATCATTTGAACCCACCATAGTACCCATTGTGTGAGTGCCGTGTCGATCATCATCGCAGGGTATTTTTACATCATATCCGCAAGGATTACCCGTTTTACTGGTGTCTTTGTGAATGGCATCGTGCCAATTATAGCTATGATCAGCCACTGTACCGTTCCAACCTCTATATTTGGGTTTGAGTGCGGGATGTTGCCAATCGTAGCCCGTATCTTCTCCTGCTACGACCACATTTTGACCGCGATAACCCAAAGCCCAAACGCTATCCGCCTTGATTTTTTGAATGCCCCAAGTCAGTTGCTGCACGCCACGCTCTTGAAGCCCGACAGGTTCAGCATTGGGCAATCTGTTGGTGGCGTTCGGATTATTGATGATTTGAGCCACATCTTCCCGTTGCGCCAATTGTTGAATTAATGCTAAATCACCTTTGATATAAATAGCATTGACTATCCAAAATGATTGAAAATCAATGTTTTGTGATTGCAATAAAGATTTAATAGGTGCTTGAGATTGCTCTGCCGACCCCCTCAGTATTTTGAACACATATTCCCCTTTTTCTTCTTTTGAATTCAAAGAAGTGGCTCTTGAAATATCTGCTTGGTCTTTCATAATGATAAAAAAATCAGCTTTTCCACCCTTCATGGCATCCCACACTGAGGGGTGTACTTTTTGCAAATTGGTTTGAGCCGTTAAAGCAAAAGTGTAGAGACTAATGGCTAAAATGAGTTTTAATCTGTGCATTTTTAATTTTTTTAAGTGTAAAATTTTTCATAAAATCTATTAAAATTGAATAAAAACCAACAAAACTACGCTATTGAAATGATGAATTATAAATGATGAACGATGAATATTTTTACAATTCAAGGTTCATTTTCTAATCTTCTATTTACTTACGTAAAAATTGATTTGAAAATCTTTTCTATTTTAATCCATATTTTAGACAAATTGTTTTAAATTTTTTAGATTTTTGTATTTAAAATCATTCTATAATTTGTATCAATTCATGGAAAAAATTATTCAACACCTGTCACTCGACCCTCGCATGGCTGCGGTTATTCCGCATATTACCTTGCATGAGGTAGAAATTCACAACGATATTTATCACGATTTGCTCAATTCTATCGTCTCGCAACAGCTTTCGGTGAAGGCGGCGGCGACAATTTATAGCCGCTTCCTTGACCTTTTTCCCAATCGCCAAGCGCATGCCGAGTTTGTAGCTACTACAGACCTCGAAATACTGAGGGGGGTCGGTTTATCCTATCAAAAAGCGGGCTATATTAAAAATATTGCTGCATATTGGATTGATAATCAAGAAGATATGAAAAATTGGCTCGGCATGAGCGACGATGATATTATCAAAGAATTGACTCAAATAAAAGGTGTGGGCAAGTGGACAGTGCAAATGATTTTGATGTTTCGCCTCAATCGCCTCGACGTTTTTCCGATTGATGATTTAGGCATCCGTCAAGGGATGGTGAAAATTTATGAATTGGAGGAAACCGGTAAAGATTTGATTAAAAAATTACACGAGATTGCAGAATCATGGCGACCTTATCGGTCAGTCGCATGTCGGTATGTTTGGAAGCATAAAGACGGCGTTTAATTTAGTTATGAGTTATGAGTTATGAGTTCAAAAAAACTTATAACTCATAATTCACAACTCATAACTACTATATTTCATAAACCAACAATCCATTTTTCATACGCGGTTCAAAAAAAGTAGATTTGGGTGGTAGAACACCATTTGAATCAGCCACTTCAATTAAATCATCCAACTCGACGCGATATAAACAAAACGCGACCCCCTCAGTAGGCAGTGCCGTTGTGGCTTCTTCTATCTCTTCTATATTTTTTGAACCATCCATATATTGGACACGCTCATCTTCGCGGATATTCTTAACATTTAAAATAGATTTCAATATTTTTTCATTCAACAAATGGGCATCTAATAAAACCAAGCCATCTGCAAAACCTTTCAATTCTGATTTTCGCCAATTCAGTTGAAACCATTTTTTATCTAAAAACATGGTCATTTCGAGCTTTGCATACGGTTTGACGCCTTTTTTCAAGACTTTTACTTTAAAAAGCAACATCAATTTCTCTAAAAATGCATCGGGCGTTAAGCCATTGAGGTCGGCAATAATGCGGTTTTGCTCCTTAATTTCCAACTCTTCCATTGGGAAATAAGCCGTCAGCATTTTATTTGTTTTATCTGACTTATTTTTTTCATGAAGGGCAGCAAAACTCGCTGAACGGTGATGCCCATCAGCGATGTAAGTGTGCGGTATTTTATCTTGAAATATTTGTTGTATCTTTTTGATGATTTCAGGCTCGGCTATTTGCCAAAAACGGTGCTTCTCGCCGCCAAGTTCGATGACATAAAATTTCCTATTATTGTCTAAATAATTGAAAATCAATTCATTAAGTTCAGGTACTGAGGGGTAGGTCAAAAGCACGGGTTTGATAGCCGCGCCTCTTGTACATAAAAGTTCACTTTGCAACTCTTCATTAGAGACGAGTGTTTTCTCATGTTTTTTCATTTTGCCGTCGAAATAATCGGCAATATCCGTGCAAGCGATGAGACCCGTATATTTCTGTTTGTCTTTATTTTTTATTTGATAAATGTAAATAGCTTCACTGTCAGATGTTTTAAACATATTTTCAGTGGTATATTCGTGGTAGCGAAATTTGACCGTGTCGAAAAATTCATTCGAATGAGGGACATTATCAAGATTGGGATAAACAGCTTTAAATGGTACAATTTTCATAAGAAGGTGCTTGGATTTTTATAGTCAGGTGAATTGGGAGTAAATTAAAAGTTACCAAAATTGCAATATGTTTTTGGTTATTAAAAATATTTTTTTAAAAATCACCCAAAGTCTCAGGCAATTGAGCTAATGCTGCTTCCAATTGCTCTTT
>JAYUUR010000575.1:0-2597 GCA_043754475.1 Saprospiraceae bacterium
CTACAATCAGTTAGTTAAGAAAGCCAAATGCCCAAAAGGTAACGGCGAAGTAACGATTGATGTATCGAGTCTTGCATCCAATCAACTCTACACAGTTCAATTGATTACAAAATATAGACCTCTCCCCATCATTAAATTTTTATCTCATTCAATAATCAAAAATAAAAATTCATTTTTTTTCAAAAAAACAAAAACAAATCTTGCGAATATTCGCTAATAGTTATAATTTTAGCGAATATTCGCTGATTTAGTATTTTTTATAAAAATCAGCATTTATAATTATCTGATAATCAATGCTTTACGAAAAAATCAAATTTCCCGTAATTTAAAGTTTAAAAAAAATGGTTGATACACTTGAAAGAAGTACAGTACTAAACGGCGGTTCGTTTATCATTCAGGATTCTACGCCTGACTCAACTTTTATCCCTGAAGAGTTTGGAGAAGAGGCTTTGATGGTCAAAAGCATGGTTCAAGATTTTATTAAAAATGACATCGACCCGAATCGTATTGCGCTTGAAAAACAGAAAGAAGGCTTGGCTCCGAGCCTCATCGAAAAAATGGGTGAGCTGGGTTTATTGGGTTCGCACATGCCTGAGGAATACGGCGGCACTGGTTTGGACACCAATACCAACACCATGATTTGCGATGAACTTGGTCCAGCAGGTGGTTTTACAGTGAGTTATGCGGTGCAAACGGGTATCGGTATGTTGCCGATTTTTTATTACGGAACAGAAGAACAAAAACAAAAATATTTAGTCCCTGCTATTCAAGGCAAACTAAAAGTGGCTTATTGCTTGACGGAGCCGGGCAGTGGTTCGGATGCTTTAGCGGCTAAAACCCGCGCCGACCTTTCGCCAGATGGACAGCATTATATTGTGAATGGTCAGAAAATGTGGATTTCTAACGGCGGTTGGGCTGATACCTTTATTGTATTTGCTAAAATCGACGGTACTAAGTTTACAGGCATCATGATTGACCGCCATACTGAGGGGGTCAGCTTGGGTGCAGAAGAAGATAAATTGGGTATCAAAGGTTCATCAACGCGTCAGATTTTCTTTGAAAATGTGAAAGTACCTGTTGGCAATGTTTTGGGTGAAATTGGAAAAGGTCACTTGATTGCTTTCAACGTTTTGAATGTGGGTCGTTTCAAACTCGGTGCTTTGTGTCTCGGTGGTGCGAAAACGGTTTCAACAATGGCAGTTAAATATGCCAATGAGCGCCAACAATTCAAGACAACTATCGCCCATTTCGGTGCTATTCAGTACAAATTGGCTGAAATGGCTATCAAAATATTCGTAGGCGATTCATCTCAATACCGGATTTCTAATTTGATGCAAGAGAAAATTGCAGCCTTGAAAGCGGAAGGTATGTCTTATGCTGAGGCAACTCTCGAATCGGCTGAGGAATATGCGATTGAATGTGCTTTGATAAAATTCATTGGTTCTGAGGCTCTGGATTATGTGGTGGATGAAAACGTGCAAGTGCATGGTGGCGTTGGTTTTTCTGAGGAATACAGTGCAGCCCGCGCGTATCGCGATAGCCGCATCAACCGTATTTATGAAGGCACAAACGAGATCAATCGCCTTTTGAGTGTTGATATGTTGTTGAAAAAAGCGATGAAAGGTGAGTTGGACATCGTCGGTCCGGCTTGGGCGGTTCAGAAAGAATTGGCTTCAATGCCTTCTATGGAGCGTCCAACAGGTGAATATGGTGATGAATATGCCGCTTTAAAAGATTTTAAGAAGATTATTTTGATGGTAGTGGGTGCGGCTGCAAAAATGCAAATGGACGGTAAAATCGACCTTCGCAATGAGCAGGAAATATTGATGAACGCAGCAGATATGCTCGCTGAAACATTCAATAGCGAATCGACTCTTTTGCGCGTACACAAACTCTCCAGCATGACCAATAAACCACAACCACAAGAAGTCTATGATGCCGTTTTGAAAGTACAATTCGCTGACGCCACTGCGCGCATGAGCAAATGGGCAACCGATGCTTTAGCTTCTTTTGCTGAAGGTGATTTGCTCAAAACGTTCTTAATGGGCTTGAAACGTTATACCAAATATCCGCCGGTAAACGTGAAAAACAATCGTCGAATCGTAGCGAAAGCGATGATTGACGCGAACGAATATTGTTTCTGAAATAGTGGAATAATTTGATTTGACTTGACGAAGCTGTTCTAATAAGAACAGCTTTTTTTATGTAAAAAATAGGCTTTAAAATTATTAACGCCCTAATTTTCCACCATTATTCCAATACAACATCAATAAAACACCAAATAATGCACCGCCTACATGTGCAAAATGGGCAATATTAGAAGTCGAACCCGACATATTGCTGATGCCTGAATACAACTCAATCGCCCCATAAATCATGACAAAATACTTCGCTTTCATCGGTATCGGCGGAAACAAAGGCATGATGATATTGTTAGGAAACAAAAAACCATAAGCTGCTAATAAGCCAAATATAGCACCCGAAGCACCCACCATCGGTGTATTTATCAGCATCAATGCTTCTATCGGTGAAATATCCGTAAAATTGATTTGATAGTATTTGACGGCAAAATCTAAAGCCAAAGCTCCAAAACCAGT
>JAYUUR010000576.1:0-7666 GCA_043754475.1 Saprospiraceae bacterium
TTCGGAATGATAAATTTTACAGATACAATATTTTAAGCCAAAACCAATTGGCAAGAACCCTATTCCGTCATACAAACTTTATTGATAATCAATCTTCTAACGAAACAGAAGAACAAACCCGTATGGGTATCTTCGGAGAAGTAACAGCGGATATCAATAATTACCTATTCTTGAACGTAGCAGCTCGTAATGACTGGACTTCAACGGTTGAAAAAGACAATCGCAGAATATTTTATCCATCAGCAAGTTTATCTTTTATCCCGACTACGGCTATAAAAGGGTTACAATCTGATTTTTTAAGTTTCTTAAAAGTGCGTGTGGGTTATGGTACATCTGCGGGTTTCCCAAGGCCTTATACTACACGTAATGTGTTAGACCAGAATGCCCGTGGTTGGTTAACCAATGCTGGTACAACTGTTCAAACACATGCAGTAAATAATGTTTTAGGAAATCCAAACTTGAAACCAGAGTTACATACAGAAACAGAAGCGGGTATAGAAGGTAAAATATTAAATGGCAAAGTAAATTTTGATGTAACTGTTTATCGTCGTGATACACGTGACTTGATTACAGATTCACCGCTTGATGCTGCAACGGGTTATACTTCAACAAACATTAATATTGGTAAAATTCGGAACGAAGGCGTTGAGGTATCTTTAAGTGGAACACCTATTCGTAGAGGTGATTTTTCATGGGATTTGGGCTGGGTATTCTCTCGCAATGCACCCAAAGTACTTGACTTGGGTGGTACACTGACAGAAGTTCAAGTTACTGGTTTTGGTGCGGCTTTGGGTAACTATGCCATTGTTGGCAAACCTTTCAATATGATTAAAGGTACAGGTTTCCGCCGCAATGACCAAGGTCAATTTTTGATTGATGGAGGGGGTTTTTTACAAGCAACAGCTTCACCTGTGCAATTAGGAGATCCAAACCCTGCTTTCATTACCAGTTTGACCAATGGTTTCAACTATAAAGGTTTCTCTTTGAATGTCATGATGTCTTACCGTCACGGTGGTGCTATGTATTCTTCTACGGCAGGTGCTATTTTAGGTCGTGGTTTGTCTGAAGATACAGGTCTTGAAGTCGGTTACGACCGTGCTCAAACTTTCCTTTTCCCAGGTGTGAAAGCCGACGGTACACCTAATGATATTCAAGTAACAGCTGCTGATGTAGGCTTCAACAATGTTTACTTCTTCGGTGATGAAGGTCGTATTTTTGATGGCACTACTATTCGTTTGCAAGAACTTTCATTGAACTATGCTTTACCGGCTTCTTTGTTGAAAAAGATGAAAATCAAAGGTATTTCATTGGGTGTAATAGGCAACAACCTTTGGTATAGAGCCTTGAAATTCCCTCCAGGTTTGAACTTTGATACGGACAATTTGGGTCTTGGCGTAGGTAATGGTCTTGGTTTTGAGTTCTTGACAGGACCGAGCTCAAGACGTATTGGTGGCACTTTGAAATTAACGTTCTAAATTAATTTTTTAAAATAATAATCTTTTGAAAGATGAAAAATAAAGTAAAAATATTAATTCTATCGCTGTTCACCGTATTTATGGGTTCTTGCGACTTGGATTTGTTAGATAATCCTAATGCCGTAACGACCAGTAATACGGACTTGAACTACTTGCTGAATAATATTCAAGTAAGATTTCCAGAACATTTCAATAACCTTAGCGACCCGGGCATGCGTTTGACGCGTATGCTCAACCAATTCGCAGGTATTTACGATAATGCTGTTACGCCCGGGGGTTTGGGTTTTACATGGACAACCGCTTATGCAGGTATTTTGAATGACGTAAAAACACTTATTCCTTTAGCTGAAAAAAGCGAACTATTTGTTCATGCCGGCGTAGCTCGGACAATCAGAGCCTATACTTTAATAAGTATGGTTGATGCTTTTGGAGATATTCCGTTAACTGATGCCCTAAATTCTGAAAACTTCAACCCGAAAGTAGATGGTGGCGCGGCTATTTATACTTCTGCTTTAGCTGATCTTGATCAAGCTATTGCCAACTTTGCAGCTAAAAACAAAGGGGGTGTTACCAGCGATTTATATTTCAGTGGTGATGTAGATAGGTGGACTCGTTTGGCTAATAGCTTGAAATTGAAGTTATTGCTCAATCGCCGTTTGATTGATAAAGCGGGTTCAACATCGGCTATCAATGCCTTGATTTCAGGGAACAAGTTGATTTCTACTAATGCTCAGAATTTTGTTTACAGATACGGTACAAACTTGACAAACCCGGATACACGCCATCCACGTTATGCAGGTCAATATTCTCCGACAGGTGGTGGTGATTATCAGTCCAATTCTTATATGGGAACTATGTATCAAGCGAAAGGGTTTCCTGACCCACGGATGCGTTATTATTTTTACCGCCAAGTTGGTGCAAACTCTAAAGATGTAAATGCTATTCGTTGCATAAACAACTCAAAACCAGCTCATTATGGGGCAAACGATGTTTTTTGTTTTCCTACGGATGCTGGCTATTGGGGACGTGACCATTTGAGCAACGAAGGTATTCCACCCGATAACTTACTCCGTACAGCTTGGGGGCTTTACCCTGCTGGTGGCTTGTTTGACACTGTCAAAACAACGGGTCGTGGTGTTTCATTGGGAGCTGGTGCTGGTGGTGCGGGTATTCACCCTATCATGATGCAATCTTTTGTTGATTTCATGTTGTCAGAATCTGCCTTGACCATGGGTACTACAGGCGATGCTAAAGCTTTATTAAAATCGGCTATTGAAAAATCTATGGCTGATGTCAGAGCATTGGCTATGGGTTCGACCGAAGCTGGTAAAATTACAGCTTTTGAAGCTGCGAATTCTTTTGTATGGGCAACAGAAGTGTCGAAATATGTAACCAAAGTATTGGCAGATTATGATGCCGCTGCTAATGATGATGCTAAATTGAATATTATTGGCACCGAATATTGGATTGCTCTTCATGGCAACGGCGTAGAGGCTTATAACTTATACCGCCGTACAGGAAAACCCGCTAATCAACAACCGGGATTAGACCCTAACTTTGGTTCGTTTGTTCGGTCTTTCTATTATCCAACGGCTTTTGTTGCCCGCAACTCGTCGGCAAAACAAAAAGCCAATGTGACTGTACCGGTATTTTGGGATAATAACCCAGCCGGTTTTGTTAAATAATAATCTTTAATTTAAAATTTAAAATTTTTATAAAATGAAATATATAAAAATCTTTCCACTTCTTCTAACTTTGGCTTTGCTCGTTTTTGCTTGTAAAACCGAAATGGTTGAAAAGTTAGATGACTTTGGGCTTGATCAAGGCGGTTACATGCGTATTGTCACACCTTTTCCAGTAACAACGCCTACATTTAAAGTTAGTAAAGCAAATATGGCGGGTACAAAAGCAGAAATGGTCAATGAAGCCGTTACGCTTGAAAAAGGCGGACGCTTTGCCAATTATGACTTGGAAATTCGTTTTAATGGCGGTACAGCCGCTACTACTACGGCATACAAGGCATTCCGTTCTATCCCTGCATCTTCTTATGCAAAAGACCCCACAACGGGCTATCCAAGACATACTTTGACCATCACTGGTGCAGAAGCCATGACAGCAATGGCTTTGGATACGTCTAAAATTGCGAGAGGTAATAGATTTGAATTCAGAGCCACTATGAAGCTAACTGATGGTAAGTCATTCAATGCGCTCAACACCGGTGTCAATATTACAGGTGGTGCATTCTACAGCTCTCCATTCTTTTACACTTTGAATGTAACTGATTAATCTTAGATGGTTATCTTAGATTCCTTATATCATAAAAGCCCGATGATGGTTAGTCATCGGGCTTATTTTATACCCCTCAGTATTTTGGGGTCTTTTTGTCTATTTCTCCAACTCCATTAAAATAACAACCAGAGCTGCTTCGGTCAAACGGTCTTTATACTGAGGGGTGTCAAACAGCCGAGTGAGCACTGCTTTTTTTTCAGGAAACGCTTCTAATAAAGCCTTCTTTTTCAACTTGATTTCTTCATATTTTTTATCGCCTTTCTTGATAAAATAAGTATGTTGAGCAAAATACTCTTGTTGAGCCAAATCATCGTGAAACATTTTAGTCTTCGTGATCAGCTTTTTTGACGGCAATTTAATCACTTTACAATTATCACTGTTATATATCAATTGAAATAACTGCCTATTATTGGGGTCGCCCGGAACAGGTGATTTGAAGTAAAGTACCGTTTTCCCTTCAATATTCAGCCTACAGCCATTGATTTTACTGGCATCTGCCAATATCTCCTCCCCGTTTTTATCTTTTATTTGAACACTATTCGCCACTTCATCAAATTTGAATAGATAACCTGTACTGATATAGTCACCATTCATAAACCATACTTCACCCGTACAGTAAGCATCTAAATAATACTTCGATCCCTTGATATCCATCTCCGAAGGCTTATAATACAACATCTGACTGGAGGTATTCTGTTTCAATACTTCATTCATAGCGTTCACACGCGACTGTTCTTGCAATACAGTACTCGTTTGAGCAAACAGTGAGGATTGAACTATAATCAGAATAAATAGAGTTCTTTTCATTGTTTTGTTTAATTTAAAAGTGAATCAATTTTCAAAGTTACATAAATTTATAAATTATCGGATAATGTATTGTTCGGATTACCAAGTTATTTCAATCAACTGGCATATAATTTTTTGAGAATACAAGCATTATGCGTTAATTCGCACCATTTAATATTTCATTTAAAATAAAAAACTATGACTCGACTCAGTGTCAATATCAATAAAATAGCCATTCTCCGCAACTCTCGCGGCGGCAATCTGCCCAATTTAATTCAAGTAGCTAAGGATTGTGAAACCTTTGGAGCACAAGGCATAACCGTGCATCCGAGACCCGATGAGCGGCATATTCGCTTCAATGATGTACCATTATTGAAAGAAATTGTCACCACTGAGTTCAATATTGAAGGCTATCCCGATAAGCGATTCATGGATTTGGTTTTAGCCAATAAGCCGCATCAAGCCACCCTCGTGCCTGACGACCCTTCGCAACTCACCTCCGATCATGGCTGGGACACGCATAAACAAGCCGATTTCTTGACCGAAACCATCCAAATACTGAGGGGGTCAGGTATCCGCGTTTCGCTCTTCGTAGATGCCGATGAAAAGATGGTGGAAGGAGCAAAGTCAGTCGGAGCAGATAGAATTGAGTTTTATACAGGCATATACGCCAAAGATTTTCATAAAAATAAAGAAAAAGCCATTGAACCTCATGCAAGAGTAGCCCGTTTAGCCAATCAATTGGGCTTAGGCATCAATGCCGGTCATGATTTAAATTTAGATAATTTGAAATATTATCAGCAACATGTAGAGGGCTTATTGGAAGTCTCCATCGGTCATGCTTTGATTGCCGATGCCTTGTATTACGGTTTGCATAATACCATTCAGATGTATTTGAGGCAGTTGAGGTAATGATGAATGATAAATGTGTAACTGCTTTGAGAGAGCCACCAAACCTACGGCGGAACGTAAGTCTGTCCTTTACCCACATCTTTTAACTCGTTGATTATCAATGAGTTAAAAGAATTTATAACTCCACCATTTATGGTGGAGACGGAATTAGCCATAGTTAAGGCTTTAGCCGCCCACCTTTCACTATAAATGAACGGCTAAAGCCTTAACTATTTGGGCTTTTTTAACCCCCACCATAAATGGTGGAGTTAGTCAAAAAAGATGTGGGTAATGGACAGAGTTTGAAACTTGCTGCATGTTGTATTTGCCAAATATTTTTAAGATAAGATTATATGCTTTCTTTCACTTTCTCCTCACCGCTTTCATTCATGCGTTTATCCTCTTCCGCTTTATTTTTAAGATACCATCGGTTAGCCGCTTTCATCAAAGATTTCAAGCTGTTTTCGTTTTGATCGCGCATTTTAAGCGTACTTTCACCTGATTTACCATTGATTGACATTTTCATCTCAGTCATTTCAGGTTCTTTCATCCCCTCAGTATTGGCGAATATTTTTTCAAAATTGGCATAAATACCGAAGATATTTTTATTTAAAACATCTTTCACATCTGAATTGACAGAGCCTTTGGTATTCAAATTGCTGACCGTCACATTGTCGCCGAGGAACAAAACATCATCTTTAAGCATCACTTTGCTGTCATTGACATAACCTTTAGAGAGGGATTCAGCCATGCCTGCGAAGTGAAAAGTGTTTTCATTTTCTTTAATCAAAACCTCTTCTTTCACCAACATATCCATGAGCTTTTGAATAGCGGGTTTGTCGCCGACTTTAAAACCCATCATGCCCGACCATTTATCGTCTTTGACGTTGGGCGAAGCAGCAATGACAATATCACCGTCAAGAGCTTTGCAAAGGTCGTCGATGGTAAAGTTATAGGCGCCTTCTCCCATTTTTGTCATCATACTGAATTGCGGATTGGCGTTGATAATTTCTTTCAAACCTTTCATGTCCAAGCCTAAAGTCATGGCAAAGCCGAGGTTTTGACCATTTATATACTTTGAAAAGTCCGTTTTGACATTATTTTTAAACAAAATGCCCCATTGCTGTGTGATTTCTTTATTGATTTTAAAATCAAATTTAGATACTACTTGCCCTTTTTCAAAATCAGAATAGCCTGTCAAATAATTGCCTTTCAAGGCTTTGGGGTCAAGGTTCATGGCACCTGCAGCGGCTTTTGCATTCATATTATCCGCGTATTTATCGAATGAGACGTATGTATAAATATCGTGGCTCGAAACCATCAACGCTTTCATTTGGCTATTTTGAGCAACAGATTCATCAGGTTTCGTTTTAAAATATTTAAGAAAATCGTCGCTTGATTGACTGCCCAAAACTGCCATTTTATCATTCCAAGCGACTAAACCATTGGCGTTGTAATTCACTTTATACCCCCCCTCCTGCCGCGCTCCGCTCGCAGTGACACTTTCTTCAACTTCCTTATCAATTCTAATATATTTCACACCATCTTTAGTTTGAATATCGCCAGCTTTAGCATTTTGAAGCATGGTTTCAAAGGCTTTGACATCAGCAATAGACATCAAAACTGAGCCGCCACCGCTCATATCGCCGCGTTGAGCAATGTCATAATCCTGTACGATGTACATGTTTTTAGTCAAATCAATCCCTGACTTTTTAGGGTCTTTCATTATTTCAGCCATTGCTGGATTTTTCTTTTCAGCTTCCGAAATGGTTTCTTTATAAAAATCCATATTCTTAACTGATTCAAAATCAGCCTTTTGCATTAAGCTCGGCACGTTGATGGCAGTGACTGAAACGGCATCACGAGGAATGGCAACAAGGCTATCATTGAGTTTGGGTGAGTTCTTACAAGAGCTTAAAATTAGAAGACCGATGGACGCTGCTAAGAGCGATTTTTTCAATAATTTCATAATTTTTTGTTTTAGAATGTATTAAATATTGTACCGAGGAACTCCAATTCCGCTTTCAAATTGCTTTTTTTTGGATAGGGGGTTGTGTAATAAGTATTCTGACTAAGTTAGTCCAAAATTTTATTTGTTTTTTTGTCAAATAACTTGCTGCAAGTTTGAAACTCTGTCCATTACCCACATCTTTTAACTCATTGATTATCAATGAGTTAAAAGAATTTATAACTCCACCATTTATGGTGGAGACGGAATAATTAGC
>JAYUUR010000577.1:0-7654 GCA_043754475.1 Saprospiraceae bacterium
GGAATAGTTTAACCAATTTCGCAACACGTATGTCATTTGGGCTTAATACCGATTCAACCGCTGATTTTTACAGTAAGCTGTCATTTAGTAGCATAGGACTGAATTATAGCCGTGCAATGCTAAACTTCACTACGCCCTTATTGGCAGCGTCAAACCCACAATCTCCCAGGGGAGTTATTTCTTTTAATATGCCTACTGGCGCAGGGGCTTTAAGGATGTTTGTAAGTACTTATAATCCAACAATACCATTTGACGGCAACACGTCAAACACTAACGGGTCTTATGGATTTGAAATTACACCTAATTCTAATGTCTCAGGTGCGACATTAGACTCGTCACAGTATGGGAATGGAAGCCGTTTGAGATTTTATTATACTCGAATTGGAGGATTACAACCAAATAGCAACATTTCGTCATTTCGTGGTATAGAATTTAGGGATTCACTAATACATTTATCTCAGAATGCTAATTCAGCAAATTTCGACAAGGGTTATATAGTTTCAGACGCAACATTAGGTAAAATTGCAGTAAGAAGATATGTAACAGTTGCTAATACAGTCAGCCCAGCACCTGATTTTAGATACCTCGCATACGAGGAAGATGTACTTGTAAAAAGTTCCTTACAAACGCTGCAAGCAGGAACAAATCCAACATTTGACTTTGAAAAAAGTATTCAAAAAACGTTAGCAGTTACCACAGTACAGGCAGGGGATTTTGTAGCGGCTACTATTTCAAATATCAAAGATGGAGCGCGGTACAGCATCAAATTTGCTGCACCGTTCAGTACATTTTTAAGTTTTCCGGCAAATGTTTACAAGCGTGACGGTACCGCATTTGGCACTTATACAGTTATGGCTGAAATACTTGATTTTGTAGTGATTGGAACTGATTTGTATTGTGTCAATAAGTAAAAATTAATGTTATGCGTAAATTTATATCCTTGTTTGGTTTAATGTTGTATAGTCATTTTTGCGCTGGTCAAACGACTGTTTTAATGTCTTTTAGTGTTACTCAAACGCTTTACGGCGTATCTGTTAAGTGGGAAACCTTAAAGGATTTTTCGTTAGATACTTTCAAAATTGAGGTGTCAAAAGACGGTCAAACTTTTACGGATATTGGAATGATGGAAGCAAAAGGAGACGGAAATAAGTATCAATTGACATACGATAAAAAACAATTTGGTATTGTTTATTATCAAATTGGAGTTTTGAGCGCAAAGGGAATTTACACAACTTTAAAAACGATAAGTGTAGTAAACACCCCTTCAGTAACGCAAGTATTTGACGGTGTTATTTACTCAAAAGGTCTTATTGAGGTGTACAATCTAAGCGGTCAATTATTAGCGTCTGATAATGAAACGCTGAATTTAAGTAGTATAAAAGGCGGTCAAATGGTTTTGATTAAGACAGACACACTCATTAAATATTTTATACAATAATGGAATCAAAAACCGATAACAGAGAAAATTTTAACATGAACATATCAAATTATCTATCATTCTTTTTTAGTGATAAATGGAGTGTAGGCGGTGCTTTAGGTTGTGTTATGGGTTTTTATACTCAGTTTTTAATGTCTTTTGAGGTGCTTAATAAAAGTATTGGAACGGCAACGGCTTTAATAGGCTTATGCGTTGCAATCCTTAGTTTTTATAAACTCAGTATTCAAGTGGCTAAAGAAAAACGAGAGTATGAAAAAATGACAAGTCTAAAGCCACGTGAAAGCATTGAAGTAAACGATAACGAATTATAAAAAATATTGGAAATGACGGGTAAAGACATTGCATTTATAACAGGCGGTTTGTTTTTGGCTTATTTGATAGGACACAGCATAGGTAAATCTATTGCCAATAATGCAAACGCTCCAGTCCAGCCGCAACCGCAACAACTTGACGTAAACAGGTCTTTATCTGTCATTTCACCCCCTCAGTATTTACCTGTAAGGCAAGCAAATTGGACGCAAGTATGACAAGTAAGGATAAAAAAATATTACTCATTGGCAGTTTGCTAACTTTTGGTCTTTTGCTAAAGGCTAAAGGCAACACCGTAAAATCTTCATTTGTGGACATTTTAAACTCAATAAAACGAACCTTTGTAAATGAGGGCGTTTGGTATAAAGAACCGACTGGAGGGAGTAAAGACAAAGGCGATTACTACCCACAAACTGGAACGAATCGCATATTTTACGGCACTAATTACGGCGTAACCGCGGCGTTTTTAGTTGAAAATTTCAATAAACTAAACATACCCCTTGTAGATAAAAACGTCATAAAGAACTTGACAGAACAACAAGCACGTCAAATATTCATGACAGTTGTAGGGGGGCGTATGCGTTACAATGAGTTTAAAAATCAGTATTTGGCTGATTTTGTGTTTGACTGGATGGTACAAAGACCCTCTACCTGTATTGCATACATGACAGAAAACATATTCGGTTTCTCAAAAGCAGAAAAGGTAACGGAAATAGACAGGGAATTTTATTCAAACCGTTTGTTAAACCTAATTAACTCCAGCGACCCCGAAAAATTGTACAATTCTTTGAAGTATTGGCGATTGTACCACCTCACATATACAGATACGTACATGAGTTTTAGGAAAGGCGTTTACAATAGAATAGTCAAGTATAAAGATTATACAAACAGTGTTGACGTTGAAAAAATGATTAAAGAAGCGTATAAAAAAGCGTTTGGCGTTTAAAACAATTTTTCCAGTTTTGTTTTAAAAAAATGCTCAATGCCTCAACGATGGAGACAGCGCACTGACGGAGCAGAGACGCAACGACCTGTAAAACCCTCACTTTTAAAACAATTTCATCAAATTTATAAAACAAAATGAACTACAATCTAAAAGATTTTCGCATTGACCAGTTAGTTGATTTGTACTTGAAAGGTGCTAAAGATTTGCAATGCTATTCTACACCCTCAAAAAAAAATGCTGTTTGGTTTAAGAAAGAGAAAGGGCAAATTTTAGGTAAATTGTTTTCATGGGTAGAGAATCAAGAAGGGGTTTTTATGATGTTCAAGATAGGAGATAATTATGATAAAGTAGGCTTATACACTTCTTATTATATCCCGTTGGAATCTAAAATAATAGACTGGAATCATGTTAAACCTCAGTTAGACGCAAGGAGACGGGAAAATATGACTTTTTACGATAAATGGTTTGACGACTTGGAAACGGCTTTAGAAGACTATGAGAAAAAGCTATTGGCAGGGGTAAAGGATGGGTTATTGTGGGGCGGTGTGATTGTCGGGGGCGTTATTCTTTGGAAAGTATATTTTCAACCTATGATACAAGCCAAAATTTATGCAAACATCATTAAAACAGCCGTTAAAGAGTATAAACGATGAAAATTTTAATAACTGTCATAATTCCCAATCAAAGCCGGCTTAGAAGCGATATAAACAACTGGGATAGTTACGGAGCGGCGCAAGCACTTGACGACGAAATGACACTTTTTGACCCCTCAGTATTTGAACAACCCGGGACCGGGCTTATTGCACGAGCTTCAAAAGATGGGTACTCATGGCAAGTTAAAATATCTCCAAATTTTAGCAATTACCCCATCATTCAATTCTTTGATATTCATCAAAATAAATTAGTTGCCACTATGACAGGCACACCAAAAGAACGGGGCGAAGTGGCAACAATCATAAAAAATCTTACTGGCATCAAAAGCACGTCAACACCTACAAAAGTTATTAAAGCAGGGTTTGGCTGGCTGGCTTTAGCCTTATTTTTAGTCAAAATTAAACAAATCAAAAGTTAAGACAATGGAAGTAAATTACAGCGACATCGTAAAGCTATCAACGGGGCAAATTGGTAAAATCGTATTGATTTCAGAGGTTAAAACTTTGACCATTGCAAGCGAACCTGAACAAGTGAAAAAATATCATGTGCTTATGGAAAACGGCAAAACTAAAACCGTTACCATGGACGACATAGTAAAAGTTCTTTCCTTGGTAGAACGAATTATTATTATTATCAAAGGGATATTTAAAAAGACCCCCTCAGTATAATCTAAAGAGCGTTTCAGACATATTATAAATATTAATAAGTCTGAAACGCAAAACGGTTTTACCCCGTGTTTCTATAATCTCATATTCGTAAACTTTCCTATAAATAGCAAATAACCTATCTTTATTAAACTTATAACTTGCCTTTTTATCAAATCCAATCATTATTTGACGTAAGAACATAGCTGCAATAGGAGAGGGGGCGGGCATCTTTAAATCAACAAATTTAAAGTCTGTTTCTTTATCCGTAGGCAATCCCACGACAAAAGAATAATAGTACAATTTCTTCATAGTATGTTAAGGAAAAGTTAAAATTTAGATATATCGTATAGTATTGGAAGTTATATTATGAATATTGAAAACTTTAAATAATATTTGCAGTATAAATTTAAAAACGATATGAAAGAGAAAAAAAAGGTTATGACTAAATCAATGGTTTTAGAATTAGAACTAATCAAAGACATTGAATTTGAGGCAAAAAGCGAAGATAGGACTTTTTCAAAAATGAGTGAAATCTTCTTAAAAGAAGCCATAAAAAAGCGTAAAGAACAAAGGCAGCAAAACGAATCGGAATAAAACAAATAATGCCTAAAAAGTGAATAAAAGTATTGATAATCAAGCGTTTATATGAATAACGGATAATTGGTCTTATGTTAACTAATATAAAGCGGTTTTGAACCCGCACACCATATTTTATGACAATACAACAAGAATACACCTACATCAACGGACAAATATTACCCATTGCCGAAGCTAAAATTCACATCACAGACCTTGCTATACTGAGGGGTTACGGCGTGTTCGATTTTTTTAGAGCCATTGACGGTCAGCCGATTTTTTTGGAAGAACATTTGGATAGATTTGAATATTCGACCAGCAAAATGGGTTTGGCATTGCCCTATTCACGTGAGCATTTGCGCGAACATATTTTAGATCTGATAAATTTAAATAAACACAAATTGTTGGGTATTAAATTACTCTGCACCGGCGGTTATTCCGAAGACGGTTATACACCTACCCTACCCAACGTTATGATGCTTGCCAAGCCATTTTCAATGCCTCAACAATTTGATTCCATAAAATTAATGCTGGTTGAGCATTTGAGAGAGCTGCCTGACATTAAATCAATCAATTATATTGTGCCTATTTATCACTTACCGAAAATGACAGCAGCGGGTGCTCAAGACGTGCTCTATCACTTCAATGGCATCATTTCAGAATCCTCTCGCAGCAATATTTTCATGGTCAAAGATGGTAAAATCGTCACCCCGAGTCGCAATATTTTGCATGGTATTACTCGTCGAAATATTATGAAAATTGTGAAAAATCATTTTGATTGTGAAGAAAGGGACATCACTCTTGAAGAGTTTCTAAACGCAGATGAAGCCTTTATTTCAGGCAGTACAAAACGAGTAGTACCTGTGCAATCCGTTGATAATCATGTATTTAAAGATAATAAAATTACGCATGAGATAAGAGAATTACTTATAAAAAATGAACGGTAGCGAATGATGAATGATAAATGATGAGTGATGAATCCAAGTTTAAGGAACAATTCGCCTTGTTTATTTTAAAATTTTTCTACTTTTGCTCGCTCAATACTGAGGGGGTATCGCGGAACTCCAGTTCTGCCCTCATCTAAGAAAACAATTAGTAAGCGGAACTGGAGTTCCGCGATACATAAAATTAACAGAGTATGACTATCAGAAACAACTGGACATTATCCGAAATTGAGGAGATATACAATCGCCCATTATTGGATTTGATTTTTGAAGCGGCTACAGTTCATCGTCAAAATAAGGCGTATAGTGAGGTGCAAATCAGCAGTTTGATTTCCATCAAAACAGGTGGTTGCAAGGAAGATTGTGCTTATTGTCCACAGGCTGCACGCTATCACACCGACGTTGAAGTGCATCCTTTGATGACCGTTGAAAAAGTCATGGAACGGGCTGCTGTTGCCAAAGCCAACGGTGCTTCGCGCTTGTGTATGGGTGCAGCATGGAGAGAAGTGCGCGATAATCGAGATTTTGATAGAGTTTTGGAAATGGTTTCTGAGGTCAATGATATGGGTTTAGAGGTCTGTTGCACGCTCGGAATGCTCACATATGAGCAAGCCGAACGCCTCAAACAAGCTGGTTGCTTCGCCTACAACCATAATATTGATACATCAAGCGATAATTATGAAAATATCATCACCACCCGCACTTTCGACGATCGTTTGAATACTTTGAAAAACGTTAAAAAAGCGAAGCTCTCTGTCTGTTGCGGTGGCATTATCGGCTTGGGTGAGACCGATGACGATAGAATTAAAATGCTGCATACCTTGTCCACTATGGAAGAGCATCCTGATTCTGTTCCCGTAAATGCCCTCGTGCCAGTTGCAGGAACGCCGTTGGCGAATAATACGAAAGTGCAAATTGATGAAATGTTGCGCATGATTGCCACAGCCCGTATTATTATGCCGCGCAGCGTAGTTCGTTTGTCGGCTGGTAGAAATGATATGTCATTATCTGACCAAGCCCTGTGTTTTATGGCAGGTGCTAATTCAATTTTTGCAGGTGAAAAACTCTTGACAACGCCCAATCCAGATTTTGATACGGATATGCAAATGTTCAAAACGTTGGGTTTGACGGCTCGCAAGCCTTTTAAAGAATTGGTTAACTAATTATTAATAGCTACTACATAACTTTACGAGGGTTCAAAAACCCTCGTAAAGTTTTTACCATATATAAATGTCTGAAAACAAGCATTTTGACAATCATTTACAAGCACTTTTAGCTCAAAAAGAAGCCGATGGCTTGTTGAGGCGTTTGGTAAGCGTGACGGATAAAATTGATTTTTGCTCGAATGATTACTTAGGTTTTGCTTCTAATAATCACCTTCACGACCTTTCCCCTCCTGCAATTCCCATCGGTAGTACAGGTTCTCGCTTGATAACCGGCAATTCTTCTTTAGCCGAAAATACTGAGGGGGTGATTGCTCAATTTCACAAAGCCGAAGCCGCACTCATTTACACTTCAGGCTACATGGCGAATGTCGGTTTGTTCTCATGTATCGCTTCAAAAAATGATACGATTATCTCTGATGAGTACATCCACGCGTCCATTATTGATGGCATTCGCTTGAGTAAAGCCCATAGAAGTGTCTTCAAACACAATGATTTAGTTGATTTAGAGAATAAATTACAATATTCAACGGGTAAAAAGATGGTCGTTGTTGAGTCTATTTATTCGATGGATGGCGATGAAGCCCCCCTCAGTAAAATTGCTGATTTATGTGAAAAATATGGTGCATTATTGATTGTTGATGAAGCCCATTCGACTGGTATTTATGGCGAAAACGGTGAAGGTCTGGTCTGTCAATATGGTTTAGAAAATCGAGTTTACGCCCGCATCCACACCTTCGGAAAAGCCTTAGGGTTTCATGGTGCAGCGATTGTGGGGAGTGCTATTTTGAGACAATATCTCATCAATTATTCGCGCTCATTTATTTACACCACTGCCCTACCCCCTTCATTTTATTTTCAAATTCAAAATATCTATAAAGCCTTACCAAATGCTCAAAGAAACGCTTTATTTGAGTTGATTCAATATTGGAAAGAAAATATTGTTACAGTAAAAAAATATACTATTATTGAAAGTC
>JAYUUR010000578.1:0-2591 GCA_043754475.1 Saprospiraceae bacterium
GATTCAATCACGCGTTATTTAGATGTTAGTGATAAAATAAATGTTGTTTTCAATAACATAAAAGGTAAAATGTGTAGCTCAGAAAGCCCTGTGCAGATGGGTGCTTTGCCTTCGGGCGGTGTTTGGAGTGGTCCTGCGATTTCGGGAAGTGGTCTTTTTGACCCAGCGGCGGCAGGTGTTGGTACATATAAATTGACTTATACTGCTACTTTTGGCTCTTGTACTGATACAAAAGATACAACGGTTTATGTGGTTGGAACAACTGTCAATGCGGGTGCACCACAAGAGGCGTGCGGCAATCAAGGCGTGCCAGTGGTATTAAATGCAGCGACGCCACGCGGTGGTGTATGGTCTGGAGCAGGCGTGACTGATTCTGTGAACGGTATTTTTAACCCCTCAGTATCAGGCGTCGGTAGCTTCACTTTGACATATACTTATACAGAACCTTCGGCAAATTGCCCGAATTTAGCTACTAAAACCTTCACTGTTCATCAACCGCCTACAGCAGTGATTGATTCATTGCCTTCATTTTGTATTAATGTTAGCAAGCCGTTTAAACATCAATCAGTTGGAAGCGTCAGTTATAAATGGTTTTTTGGAGATGGAGATTCTACAAATCTTGAAAATCCATCACATGCCTATGCTACTGAAGGACAATATGTTATCAAATTGGTGGTAACGAGCAGCCAAAGTTGCATGGATACCGCTACGAGCAGAGTACTGGTTTCAGCTCCAGCGAAAGCGAGTTATACTCAAAGCGTTAATCAAGGTTGTACGCCTTTGACGGTGGTTTTCAATAATACCAGTACGGGTACAAATGCCATTTACACATGGGATTTTGGCAACGGTCGCATCGTGTCAACGGCTAATCCGGGGGCAGTGGTTTTTGATAATAATATTGATCGCGATACGCAATTTATCATCACGATGCAAGCGACTACATCAGGTTGTTCATTTACAGTAGATTCCTCTCAACTCACGGTTTATACCAAGCCGAGAGCCAATTTTGCTTATGATATTGGTTCAGGTTGTTCGCCATTGGAGGTGCGTTTTTCTAACGTTTCGACGGGTTCACCAAGGTCTTTTTATTGGAATTTTGGCAATGGTATTACTTCAAATAGTGAAACTCCGAGTACTCAAACTTTTTATACAGATACTGTAGCAAGGGATTATACGATTAGATTAGTGGCAACCAATACTTGCGGCAATGATACAATGAATAGAAAGGTGACCGTTACGCCTTCAAGTGTGAAAGCCTTCTTTGGGGTTGACCGTACTGAGGGATGTTCACCGCTGACTATTAATTTGACAAATGCTTCATCTTATGGTTCTAAAATAACCTATAATTTAGGAGATGGCACTACCACGAACGATGGCGATGTTCAGCATACTTATACGAAGCCTGGCACTTATACCATCGTTCAAAAAGCCAATGGCGGCGGCTGTGGTCAGGACTCAACTCAACGGGTTATCAATGTTTGGGGTACCCCCTCAGTAGATTTCACTTATGAGCAGTTCAACGCTTGTAAAGACCGTCGTATTCAGTTCAAACAAGTGACTTCTCCTGATGTGAGCGTCTGGTGGGAATTTGGAGATGGCACTGATAGTGGTATGCATGACCCTCTTCATGATTATGTTAGTTCGGGAACATACACAGTTAAATTATCGGTAGAAGATATTATACATGGTTGTAAAAATAGCGATTCAATTATGATGGATGTCAGATCTCCTTTAGCATTTAAAATTGATTCTATCCGCCATTCAGGTTGTTTTGGCGTCAATTCAGGTGCAATTGTTATCAGAAAAGACGCTGTGACAGGCGGTTTACCTTTTTACGAGTTCTCCATAAACGATTCTACATTTAAAGAAGGCAGTCGGACAGGCATTTTTTCAAATCTTAAAGGTCGCCAAAATTACACCATTGCGGTGCGTGATAGAGCGGGTTGCGTGGATACTTCAATGGTCTATATTAATGGATTCCCAACATTGGGCTTGGATGCTGGTAAAGACCGTGAAATTGATTTGGGTGACAGCACTCAAACCTTCGTGACAACCAATACTTACAAACCCGTCAACTTGAAATGGACGCCTTCTATTTCAGTGAGTTGCGATACGTGCGATAACGTTTGGCTCAATCCTATCGAGACCACTTCTTACACTGTATCAGGAAAAGGACCTGAGGGGTGTACAGAAAAAGCGCGTATAACAGTGAGAGTTGCATCGAATAGAAAAGTATTTGTACCTAACGTGTTTTCACCTGATGGGGATGGCAACAATGATCATTTCTATCCTTTTACCGCTCGAAATGTAAGGAAAATCAACTATTTCCGCGTATTTTCAAGATGGGGTGAATTGGTTTTTGAAAATAAAGATTTTCAACCCAATGAACAAGCGTCTGGTTGGGATGGTAAACATAAGGGTGTCACCTTGCCGCCTGATGTGTACGTATATGTGATGGAACTTGAATTAAAAAATGGCATTGTTGAAATTTATAAAGGCGATGTTACGCTGATGAAGTAAAACTTTAGCGCACCATTTAGAAATATAAAACGACTTGAATTTTGTATGTTACAAAATTCAGGTCGTTTTTT
>JAYUUR010000579.1:0-23101 GCA_043754475.1 Saprospiraceae bacterium
TTTAAGTTCATTTTCCCAATATTCGTCCAAACTCATAGTCAACACCTCATTGGGAAATGCTTCGAGATATGCCAATGTGCCGCGTTTAGGTAATGCTTCAGGATAGACTTGTGCGCTCATTTTTCTTTTTTTAAATTTTATAATCTTTACAAAAATAGTTTTAATTTTTGACAAATAAAAAGTAGAATATCCAATCAGTACATTATTTTAGCAGCCTTTATTGATAACAGATTTTTAAAATCTTAATTTTAACTTATGAGAAACAAACTGCTACTGGCTTCGCTTTGCTTTCCAATATGGCTTACTGCCCAAGTTGCCGTCCCTCTAAAAGATATGTCTTTTTGGAAAACGTCGAGTGCTACTAATTGGCAAATTGCGGGCGATGTGACCGCTGATTTCAATAAACGAAATGATATGACTGCCTCTGTCGGCACTGGCGTTTTGGTCAATTTGCCCAATGAAAAAAATCGAAACAATCTCGTTTCGGCGGCTGAATATGGCGATGTGGATGTCACCTTTGATTTTATGATGGCGAGACATTCCAATTCAGGTTTTTACTTGATGGGGCGTTATGAAGTGCAACTTTTAGACAGTTGGGGCGTCAAAAACCCTAAATATGGCGATTGTGGAGGTATTTACAAACGCCGCCGTTATGCTGCCGATAGCACTGAAATATTGTGGGAAGGTCATGCACCGCTTCAAAATGCTTGTCTTGCACCAGGTCTTTGGCAACATATCGACATCTCTTTTCAAGCTCCTCGGTTCGATGCTACAGGTAAAAAAATCGCCAATGCCAAGTACATTAAAATCACGATGAATGGTATCGTTTTGCATGAAAATGTGGAGTTGACAGGTCCAACAGGTGGTCCGATTGATGAAAACGAAGCGGCAACTGGTCCATTTATGATTCAAGGCGATCATGGTCCAGTCGCTTTTCGCAATTTGAAAGTGTCTAATTTTAATGGAAAATCGGCTGAATTGAGCGATATTTCCTTCAACGTTTATTATGGTACATTTAAAGAAGCCAAAGATTTTTTGAATAATAAACCCGATTCGACGGGTAAATTAGAAAAATTGACGTGGGAGGTGAGTAAAGAAACCAATGATTTTGCTCAAGTTTTTAAGGCAACTTTAAAAATTCCACAAGCAGGAAAATATAAAATCACGACTCAAATGGCAGGTAAAAATGCCGTAAAAGTAGGGAATAAAGTCATTTTACCTGAAAATTTTTCGCATACGAGTAATAAGCGCATCGCCTCAGTGGATTTGCCCGCAGGTGATGTGCCGATTGAAATGAGCGTGTACAAGACCGATGGTTGGATGCAGCCGATATTGGGCTTGTGGATTGAAGGCTCTAATTTTCGCCCTGTTTCGTTTCATTCTTTTAGCTCTTTAATGGCTGGCACTCCTCCCGACCCTATATTTTTAAATGCACCTGAGCCGACCGTTTTTCGCTCGTTCATGGATTTTAATGTGAGCCAATGGGGGAAGGTTGAAAAGCGCATTGTTCATGCCGTGAATGTGGGTTCGCCCGATAAATTGCATTTCACTTATGATATGGATAATGGTGCTTTGGCTCAAGTTTGGAAAGGTGATTTCCTTAACACTTCGCCGATGTGGGACGATAGAGGCGATGGTTCTTCGCGCCCTCGTGGCACTCTTTTACTGCTCAATGATGCGCCGCCTTTCACCAAATCAGTGAAAGATACGCTGGCATATACCCCTCAGTCGGAAGCCCAATTTCGCACTTTGGGCTACAATTTAGCTGAAAATGGGACGCCGACTTTCCGCTACCGTATTTATGGTTCGGAAGTAGAAGATGAAGTTGAAATTACTGAGGGGGGTAAAAGTTTAAGCCGAACTATTACCTTGAAAAATACGGCTAACGATTTGTTTTATCGAGTCGCAACAGGTAAAAAAATGCTTCAATTGGCGGATGGTTCGTATTTAATTGATGATAAAAAATATTACGTCAAACTGATGAATGGTGCAAAAGGAACGGTTGAAACAGTGGGCGATAATAGCTTTTTGATAGTGCCTGTTAAGGATAAATTGCAGTACTCCATTATGTGGTAATTTTTTGGGGTTGTTAAACCTATAAGGTTTTTCAAAACCTTATAGGTTTGTATTTTTTTATAAAACCATTGTTTTCAACTAATTAAATATTAATAATAATTTTAATTAAAAATAAAAATGACACTTCATTTCAATAAATTCATAAAAATAATGACTGCTTCAACGGTGGTTATAGCGATGACTTGCCTTTTCACAGGCGCATCTCGTTTTCAAGATAATTTGCCAACAGAAGATGATTATTATAAAATCGTCAAACTGCCAATGCCTGAAGGTATTGTCATGGAAGTAGGCGGCATAGCGACTTTGCCCAATGGCAGTATCGCCGTTTGCACAAGGCGCGGCGATGTTTGGATGGTTGATAATCCATCTGCACCCGTACCCAATTATCGAAAATTTGCAACAGGTTTGCACGAACCTTTAGGCATCGTTTTTAAAGACGACCACCTTATAGTAGCACAGCGCGGTGAATTAACCCGACTCATTGATAAAAATGGCGATGGCAAGGCTGACCGCTACGAAACAGTCTATGCTTGGCCCATTTCAGGACATTACCATGAGTATTCGTTTGGTCCAAAAGTTGCGCCCGATGGGTCTATGTTTGTAACCGCGAATGTCAGCTTCGGCAGTTCAGATTGGTGGGCGGGCAAATCCACAGTGCCATGGCGGGGTTGGACGATGAAGATTAGTGAAGACGGTACGATGCAGCCTTACGCGGCAGGATTTCGCTCGCCTTGTGGCATAGGCATAATAGACGGAGAGTTCTTTTATGGCGACAATCAAGGCGATTGGATGGGTTCGGGCTTCATTATGCACGTTGAAAAAGGTGATTTTGTCGGGCATCCTGCTTCATTGGCTTGGGCTGACCGTCCTGAATCACCTGTGAAAATGCGGAAAGAAATGATTTATAAAGCCATTGACCCGCGTGACAATCCAAAAGTCAAGCCCGAATATGTGAAGGATGAACCGATGACCACCATTTATGAAATGGGTAAAAAAACGTATCCGAATATGGGCATCAAGCCCCCCTCAGTATGGTTGCCTCATGGCGTATTGGGTATCTCCACATCTGAAATTTTGGTGGATGATACTCAAGGAGCATTTGGTCCATTCGCCGGTCAAGTTTTGGTCGGTGACCAAGGCATGTCGAAAATAGCACGGGTATTTCTTGAAAAAGTGAATGGCGTTTATCAAGGGGCATCTTTTGATTTTCGCAATAATTTTCGTTCAGGGGTGTTGCGGATGTCATGGGGGAAAGACAATGCCTTGTATGTAGGCGGCACGAATCGCGGTTGGGGTTCTACGGGCAAAGAGCCTTACGGTTTGGAGCGGCTGGTTTGGACAGGCAAAACGCCTTTTGAAATGAAAGCCGTTCGCGCCATGCCCGATGGTTTTGAGATAGAATTTACTTATCCTGTTGATAAAGCAACGGCTGAGGATGTAAATAATTATACAGTTTCAAGCTTTACATATAAATATCACCCCGTTTATGGCAGTCCGATGGTGAATACAAAAGATAATCCTGTGCGCGGTGCGAAGGCTACGGCGGATGGTCTGCGCGTGCGTGTTGTCGTGGATGCGATGCGTGAAGGATATATTCATGACATCAAACCCGAAGGTGTGCGCTCGATTCAAGGCAAATTACCGCTGTTGCATCCGCAAGCATTTTATACTCTCAACAGTATTCCACAAGGTGCAAAAGCCAATATTACCCTCGTGACGCCTCGCCCTAAAAAGGTTAAAAAAGAAGAAGTTGACCCCGGCATGGCAGTGAATACACCTGATAATCAGAAGAAAGAAGCTGCACCTTCTGCTGCGCCTGAAGCTAAAACGCCTACAAAAACTACTGCCAGTAAACCTAAAGTGGATAAAACTAAAGCCGCAACACCACCCCCTGCTACACCTGTTGCCAAGCCTGCACCCGTTATTGATGAAAAAGAAGTAGCGGCATTATTAGGAAAATATACCTGCACGGCTTGTCATAAACCGAGAGTTAAGGCAGTGGGTCCTGCTTATTCGGAGGTAGCGAAAAGGAAATATTCCGTTCAAAAAATAGTTCAATTAATCTATGAACCGAAGCCTCAAAATTGGCCCGATTTCTCTACGCCCATGGCGCCTATGCCTAATGTACCTAAGAAAGATGCTGAAAAAATAGCGGCTTGGATTAATTCTTTGAAGTGATTTTTCAAAAATCATAAGTGAGTGAAGAATAATAAAAACCGCCCGTATGAACACCGCCTAACATGGAGTAATAATATTGATTGAGAAGATTGGTAGCTCCTAATTTAATTTTAATTTTAGGGAAATCATAACTTACTTGAGCATCAAGCGTCCAATACGAAGGCACCGTACCATTCACTAAAAAGGATTGATAAAAAAAGGCGTTTTGCCAATGAATAGAAGCACTTGCGTTTAAATTTTTCCATAATTTTTCACCTATTAATGTACTGTTGAACATCCATTTAGGGGTATTAAAACCATCTTCGAGCCCGTCATTTGTTTCTTTTCTGTCCAATTTGGCAAAAGTGGCATTGGTAACTATACTATACTGAGGGGTCAGATTGTAGCGAATACCCACACTTGCACCATAATTATAAACGGTTGTTTGAGAATTTGTCCAAAGGCGATAACGATCATGTAAACGCCTGGTAATCAATGAGATAGGAATCGAATCGGTATTATTAGTCTTAGGAATATAGGCTTCTACTTGCGCCATGAAATCATTGTATTTGTTGTAATAAAAACCGACATCTACAAATAATTTATTGTGAATATGTAAACTTTTCACTCCGATTTCAAAGGAGCGGATATATTCAGGTTGCAAATAAGTATAAGTATTGCGTTGGAGAATACCTTTATTTTTTTCAATAGCAGCTTTTTGGCTTAACCCCTCAGTATTGACGCTTTTATTCACGGCTGTTTGAAAGGCATCAATGGAAGAACGCAGCCATGAATTTTCAAAAATACCATTTGACATCACGCGTAATCCACCGACTCGTTTTACACCACCACTATTGATATTAGAAAAACCTTCAAATATGCTCGGAAAACGATAACCACTTTGATATGATAACCGCCAATGCATATTTTCATTGGGCGAATAAACAGCACTCAATCGAGGGTTAAATTTCCAATCAAAATAATCGGCTTTATCGGCTCTTATTGTAAAATTCAAACGTATTTTATTATCCCATAAAGATTTTGAGGATTGAATAAAACCGCCCAATTTGCCATAAATGAGATTTTTATTGGATTCAACTGGATTAATAAAATAATTTCCGTCTGGCACAATAATATAGGCTCGATAATCAAAACCTGCTTGAAGGTTGAAATTATTTATCGCTGCATTTTTAATAAATTTATCCAAATAAATGACCCCCTCAGTATGTGAGAGTTGCGCTTTCACTCGCAAGGCTGCGCCAATATCCCAATTGTTAATATCGCTCAATTCCGCTAATTTTTCTTTAAAAGCATTGGTATTGGGTTGAAAACGCCCTGCATCCGCTACTAAACGGGCTGAATGATGTGCTTCGGCTACAGTCACATTATTATTTAAGGAATTACTGTAAGCGGTTGTATAATCTTTAAACCAATTATCATCGGTCTTAAATGCTTTGTCAATATTCTCTGCTGCCGAACGTAAATTGTAAGATTTACCTGTATTTTCAGTGGTCAAATAAGTCTTAAATTGGTATTTATTGCTTTGAAATTGTAAAGTATGTTGCTGCAAAACGTAGTTATTTAATTTAAACCGATTGGATCTTTGATAAACATTATCAATCAAAGCACCTCTGTAGGTATAAATTATTTCCACCCCTTGTTGAGGTCTAAAATATAAACCAAAATCGCCTTTAAGATTCTGCAAATGGTAATCAACGACATTGCTTTCTGCATATCCTGTTCTGCCAACAATATAATTTTTACCATTTAAAGTCAGCGTTCGTCTGTTCGATGATTCATTTCCGTAGCCATTAACAGCGTCATAAGCAGGATTGTCAATGCCTAATAAATTTGATGACGCATTTAACGTTGCGCCTAAATCCGTTTTATCGTCTGCTACCCAATCATAACCTTTTGTGAAAGCGGTATTGAGTTTGAATGCCCATTTTTGCGACAATACTTTGGCAATTCTGAATTGAGATTCGGAAAATAAATGGGGCTTGGATTCATCGGGGCTTGACATATGATTAACGCCCGTTACTTGTCGAAAAGACACCCCCTCAGTATTAAAAGGATTTTTAGTGATAAAATTAGCTAATCCATTGACAGCGTTCATGCCATAAAGTGCCGAAGCCGTACCAGATATAATTTCAACTTTTTGAATATCTAAATCAGTCACTCCCATGGCATTAGCGATAGGCGCACCAATATGCGGGGCTTGATTGTCAATACCGTCCACCAATTGAGCAAAACGCACATTGGTGGTGTTAGCAAAACCTCTGGTATTCAATACTTTAAAACCAATACTGGGTGAAATGACTTGGACTTCCTTTAAATATTGCAAGGCATCAAAAAAATTAGGCGTACCCAATAGTTGGGATTCTTTACTTTTTAATTGCTCTATACTAATAGGCGAGCGCAATAAAGACTCATTGACACGAGAAGCGGAGGCGACTATTTCTGTTAGTTGTTCTTGTTTTAAAGTATCCGTTTTTTGAGCAAAAAGAGGAGTATTCACTATAAAAGCAACTAATAAACAGGTTTTCCATTTCATTGGTCAAAAAAATTTTTCGTTATTTCCATAAAGATATAACGCCTGTTTAATATCGCCAACTTATCAGGTTAAATTTTTTGATTCGTTTTCTAAAAAAGCTTCAAAACGCTTGTGCAAGGCTTGATAATACTGCATTATTTCATGTCCCTCATCTGTCACAACCGCACCGCCGCCGCTACTGCCGCCTGTTTGCATCAAGACCAGCGGTTTTATGGCTTGCTCGTTCATAGAACTAATCATTTTCCACGCTTTTTTATAAGACATACCCATATTTTTAGCTGCTTGGCTGATTGAACCTGTTGACTCAATTTGCTCTAAAAGTTGTAACCGACCCGGTCCAAAAAACGGTACGTCCTCTCCGACAATCCGCAGAGTGGCTCTTAAATTTAAATTTGGATTTTTAAAAAGGTGGCTTATTGACATCTGGTATTTTCAATTATGTTTATTGCTAAAGGAATTGTAATTCTACGTTATTTAGCATTCACCAATGTTTTCAACCAAAACATGGGGTTCAAAACCCGTTTCCGCACATCAATATCATTGAACATCGCATACACCAAATCTGAAATCTGAACATTGCGAGAGGCTATCCATAAGACGAAATTGAATATCGCAGGATACTTACCTAAACGCTGAAGTTTATAACTCAGATTCAATTCCGTTCCCATCACACGCCAGACTCGGGTGTCGTAATCTTTTAAAAATTCGGCTGAAAAATTATTGGCTTTCAAGCATTTCTCCGCTTGTTCGGCAGCGATGTAGCCGCTGTAAACGGCATTGCCGATACCTTCGCCTGTGAGCGGGTCAACGAGGCAGGCGGCATCACCCACGAGCATATAATTGTCGTTGGATAAAAGGCGGCGTTTTGACCCCAAAGGCAAGGGAAAACCGACAATATCGTCTATCAATTCAGCATTTTTGAAGCGTTCTTTGATGCCGGGGTTGTTTTCAATAATATCCATCAAGGCTTTTTTGATGTTGATTTTACGTTGACTAATCGTCGTGGAGAGCATTCCAAAACCCACATTTGCTTCGCCATTGGGCAATGGAAAAATCCAAAAATAGCCCGGTAAATAATTCTTTAAAAAATGCAATTCAATGAAATTGTCAGGGTGGCAATTGGTAACATTTTTATAGTAGGCTCTCACCGCCGCAGCCGTGTGTGCAGGATCAACAGTGATATTGGCAACATGGCGCATGAAAGGCGAATTAGCCCCGTTGGCAGCAATGACCAAAGTAGTTTTAATTTTAAAATCACCTTTTTTGTTGCTCAAAATCCAGCCCCCCTCAGTACGTTCATGGATTTCGATATTAATATTTTCATAAATCTGTACTAACGGCTGCTTCCTCACTTTTTCGACTAAAAAATTATCAAAATCCAAGCGTTTTGCTACGAAACAAGGTGTTTTATCTGTATCTTTATTGTAATTTTTACGGAAAGGCACTCTAAATTCGCGTTTATGATCCATCCAAAAAGTCACGCCCCAAGAGTCTGTTTGTATATCTGTTTTGGCAAAATGATTCATAATATCGGGGTCAATGCGGTTTAAAATAGCCACTGTTCGCCCTGTCATACCATCGCCACAAACTTTATCGCGCGGAAATTGTGCTTTATCAATCAAGACTGAAGGGATACCCAATTGAGCCAATCGGAGGGCAGTAGCTGCTCCGCCGGGACCCGCTCCTAAAATACAAACTTGAGTTTCTATCATAATCGGATTTGTTTTAGCCGCAAAAATAGCTTTTCAGATTCATTTATTGTATTAAATTAATTTTAGCTTTTAAAAATCAAAATAAGTTAATTGAAGTTTTTATATTTGTTAAAATCCATGACTTATGCGAATAATGGGTTGAAATAATCGCGGAGCAATTGAATATGAATAACCTTCGATGCAATCGGAGGGTTATTCATATTCAATTGCTCCGCAATTTTTCTCCTGAGGAATTCTTCGAATAACACATTATTCGCATTACTTTGTTTTTTTACCCACTATTTAAAAAAAATATTAAAGCCTATTATGCATAGTAAAATTGCCCGTACACTTGTCTCAAATCAAGAATTCACAAGCATCAAAATGAAAACATTGATGGGATTGTTGTTGGTTCACAACCAAATCCTTGAAAGAAATCAAACTTTTTTTAAATCCTATGGTATTACTCAACAACAGTATAATTTCCTCCGCATACTGAGGGGTCAGTTTCCGCAATGTATGCCGATGCAAATTATTCGAGAACGGATGATTGACAAGATGAGCGATGTGACCCGTTTGGCAGAGCGACTTGAAAAAAATGACCTTATTTTGAGAAATGTCAACTCTCGTGATAAACGCATCATTGACGTCAAAATCACTGAAAAAGGCTTGAATATGCTCAAAGAAATTGATCAATATATCCATATTTTATGGCGACTCAACGATATTTCAGATGATGAGGCAAAAACCCTTTGCGATATTTTGGAGAAAATTCTTGAATAAAAAGGTTTGTCAACATTTTGTCAATTCATCGCTTGAAACTACTTCTCAACACTGTTTTCAACATAACTTTACGCTGAATTTAAAACAAGCATCAGTTATGTTGAAAAGTATGAAAATAATTCTATCTGCCTTAATTTTTATCAGCACTTTGGGTTTTGCTCAAAACAGCGAAACGACTTCTAATACGAAATCGCTATCTGGCAATACAGCTAATCCTTCTGCACCAGTTACTGAAAAACACCTTAAAAATATCCGCCAACTCACTTTTGGTGGTAATAATGCAGAGGCTTATTGGAGTTTTGATGGTAAAAATTTGTCTTTTCAATCTGATAATGCCAAATGGGGTGTGAGTTGCGACCAAATTTTTAATTTCAACATCAAAAAAGGTCTGAAAGATACAGCCTATCGCCCGCCCATGATTTCAACCAGTCATGGACGAACAACTTGCTCGTTTTTTATGCCCGATAATAAGCATATTTTATACGCCTCTACCCATCAAGGTGGCGAGAGTTGCCCGATAGCGGCACCTACCGACGGTCGGAAGTACGTTTGGCCCGTTTTCAAGGATTTTGATATTTATGTGGCTGATTTGAATGGAAAAATCAGTAAAAAACTCACCAATACTGAGGGGTATGATGCAGAGGCAACGGTATCGCCCGATGGTAAAAAAATCGTGTTTACGTCTATTCGTTCAGGCGATTTGGAGTTGTGGTTGATGGATATTGATGGCTCTAATCAGCGTCAGATAACAAATGAATTGGGATATGATGGCGGTTCATTTTTCTCACCCGATTCTAAAAAATTGGTCTTCCGCGCCAGCCGACCTAAAACGGAGGAGGAAATCAAAGATTATAAAGAATACCTCGCCAAAGGTTTGGTCGCCCCTACCGCTATGGAAATTTTTACAGTCAATATTGATGGCTCTAATTTGAAGCAAATTACGCATTTGGGCAAGGCAAACTGGGCACCTTTTTATCATCCTAAAGAAAAAAAGATTCTTTTTTCTTCAAATCACACTTCAAAACGGGGTTACGATTTTCAATTATACATGATAAATGAAGACGGAACAGGCTTGGAGCAAATCACTACAGAGAGTATTTTTAACTCTTTTCCGATGTTTTCGCCCAATGGAAAAAAGCTCGTTTGGTCGTCAAATCGTCAAAATGGCGGCACGCGCGATACCAATATGTTTATCGCCGATTGGGTAGATTGAACTGCATGTTTGTATGTAAAAAAATAGTGTAAAAATTATATGTAAAAATTACCATGTAAAAATTACCATTTGAAGTCTGATAAAACAAGGTTAAATTGCGGTATGTTTTGATTTAAAACTATGAACAAACAAACCTTTTGTGCTTTATTTCACTCAAAAAACCCCTGATTTGTAGTATTGATAAAGCGCAATCTACTTACATCCTCATGGCGTACCGCGTTTTCAGCATTTTAATGACTATTATTCTACTTGCTACACAATCCGTTTTCGGTAGTGAAAGTATTGATAGTATCGCTCCGCCTCCATGCGTCGCGCCGAGTATGCCAGCTAACGGCAGTAATTATTGGAATGTTTTGGCTTATGATGGCTACAATAAATTGACTGCGGCTGACTACAAAGGCTATTATCAAGCAATTGACGGTCATGAGCCTATTTCATTCATCAAAAATGGCGTCACTGTTTATTCATTCAAATTTAAACCTACGCTCGACGGTTGGTCAACTCTGCAATCACCCTCTGATGCTCTCGCCTCGAAAGGGGCTAAAGCGGATTATGTAGGCTGCCCTGTTTCGGTAGATAATTTTAGTATTCGGGCTAAAAGGAAGGGTTTTCCCTGTGGATATTATGGTGTTGCTATCAAAAATCTACAACAAGGTGATGGATTTAGCATTAAAATAGATACTGAAGGGGATGGTGTTTTTGAAGAAATCGAAACCTGTAATGGTTGCAATATTTCAAGTATTTACCCATTGGGCGGTTTTTTAGGACCTAAATCAATCGTTGAATTTGATGCTTTTGACAGTAACGATTCTTTTAATATAGAGCTTATTTTTGAATATGTCCTCCCTGTCAGTTTTGCTTTTGCTGAAAAATCAACAATTTGTTTGGGAGAAAGCACCAAGATTTATATCGGCGGTTCGGAAAAATATACTTGGACACCGGCTACTGTTCCCGAAGATCCAACAGGCTTCAATAAAACAGTGATTGCTACCCCCTCAGTAACAACCACTTATCGAGCAATTTCCAACGTAGCCGGATGTAGTGATACAGTTTTTATCAATATCAAAGTCATTCCAAAAGATACATTTCGACGCGATTCCGTTTCTTGTAACGTATTGAATACCAGCACTTTAACATATAATTTCAAAAATATAAATGGCTGCGATAGCGTCGTTATGATTACTGTCAAACCCCTCCGAAAAGATACTATTTATCTGCCTTTTCAATTCAAATGCAACCCAAGCGATACAGCAACAAAAGTGTTGACTTTGAAGAATATTGGCGGCTGCGATTCGCTCGTGATTCAGCGATTTAAATTGTCAAGTGCGGACACCGTACTGAGGGATTCATTTATTTGTAAACCATTGATTTCCAATACTTTAACTTATACATTTAAAAATAATAGCGGTTGCGATTCTATCGAAATTGTTACTTTAAAATTACTTAAACAAGACACTACTTTACTACCCATTTTGAGCCGTTGCAATCCAAGTGATACAGCGACTAAAGTGTTAACTTTGAAGAATATTGGTGGTTGTGATTCACTCGTGATTCAGCGATTTAAATTGTCGGCGGCGGACACGGTACTGAGGGATTCATTTATTTGTAAATCATTGACTGTCAACACTTTAACCTATAAATTTAAAAATAATAGCGGTTGCGATTCTATCGAAATAGTTACTTTAAAATTACTCAAACAAGACACTACTTTACTACCGATTTTAAGCCGTTGCAATCCAAGTGATACAGCGACAAAAGTGTTGACTTTGAAAAACATAAGTGGCTGCGATTCGCTTGTGATTCAGCGATTTAAACTCTCTGCGGTGGACACCATACTGAGGGATTCATTTATTTGTAAACCATTGACTGTCAATACTTTAACTTATAAATTTAAAAATAATAGCGGTTGCGATTCCATTGTAATTGTTACTTTAAAATTACTTAAACATGACACCACTTTACTACCGATTTTAAGCCGTTGCAATCCAAGTGATACAGCGACGAAGGTGTTGACTTTGAAAAATATTGGCGGTTGTGATTCACTCGTGATTCAGCGATTTAAATTGTCAGCAGCGGACACCGTACTGAGGGATTCATTTATTTGTAAACCATTGACTGTCAATACTTTAACCTATACATTTAAAAATAATAGCGGTTGCGATTCTATCGAAATTGTTACTTTAAAATTACTCAAACAAGACACTACTTTACTGCCCATTTTAAGCCGTTGCAATCCAAGCGATACGGCGACGAAGGTGTTGACTTTGAAGAATGTAGCTGGCTGCGATTCGCTCGTGATTCAGCGATTTAAATTGTCGGCGGCGGACACGGTTAGGCGAGATTCGACAATTAGTGCGGCACTGCCTTCAGGTGAAACGGTTATCAAAAGGTCGTTTAAAAATCGGTTTGGCTGCGATTCAATTGAGATTATTTCATTGAAATTATTGCGTTGTGATACGACTGTATTAGCACCTCAAATGCGGTGCGATGCGCGCGATACGCTGACTCAAATCAAGCGATTCCCAAATGCTTATGGCTGCGATTCCGTTGTCATTCAACCTTTTATACTTGCATTAAAAGATTCAACTGTCATTAATTTAACCAGTTGCAACGAGCGAGATACGGGTACCATCGTGACGATTTTGAGCAATCGTTTTGGTTGCGATAGTATTATTATTCGTCGAACAAAATGGGTGGCTTCGGGCATTCTCACTCAATTAAATCTTGAAAAAAGCCTCACTTGCTTCGGTGATTCGACTGGTGAAATAGTGCTTAAATCCCTTGTCGGAGGGAAGCCACCTTATCAAATTGCTTGGAGCAATGGTTCTTCAAATGAACGCATTCAAAGTTTAGTTGCCGGAAAATATACCGTAAGCGTGACGGATGCACGCAGCTGCACGGTGCGCGATTCACTCGCCATCGCCGCACCTACCCCCCTCAGTATCAGCACTCAAATTAAGTCGCCTCGCTGTTTTGAAGAGGCAAACGGTTCGTTTACGATAACTGAAATCAACGGTGGCATCGCGCCTTATCGTTTTCAATACACTGGTAAAAATATTGCGCTTGAACGGCTGCCTTATTCTCTTACAAATTTGACGGCGCAACGCTATAATTTTAGCGTAACAGATGGTAAAGGTTGTAAAGCCGTTGAGTCTATTAATTTGCCGCAACCGCAACAATTAGCGGTATATTTCAATGAAAATTCACTGCTTTTGAAGTTGGGCGATAGCATTAATTTATCGCCACAACTCAATTTTACGCCGCGCTCATTGAAGTGGACGCCTAATGTGTACCTCAATTGTGATACTTGCTTGAGTCCGTTCGTGCTTCCGAGAGCGACGACCAATTATAAAATTGAAGCATTCAACGAAAATGGTTGTTTGGTTTCTGAATTTATTAATATTAAGCTGAGTAAAGAGCGCAATGTGTTTGCACCCAATAGTTTTTCACCGAATGGCGATAGTGAAAATGATTATTTCACTGTTTTTACAGATGGAACGGTGGAGCGCGTCAGGGTTTTAGAAATTTACAATCGGTGGGGTGGAAAAATATTTAACAATAAAAACTTCTTGCCGAATCTTGAAAATGACGGTTGGGATGGTACTTTTAACGGTAAAAATGCAGAAGCTGGCGTGTATGTTTATTATTTTATCGTCGTTTACAAGGATGGTAAAGAGGCAATGTTCAAGGGAGAGGTGTCGTTGATAAGGTAATTTTAATTCAGGAATTTGTTTTAAATTTTAGACAAAAAGTTGAATGAAAAATAAAACATAATGTTTATATTTGCGACACTTTTACAAACTTTTTATTATGATTCAAAGGCTGCTGATAAAAAATTACGCTATTATTGAAAGTCTCGACATTGAGTTCGCAGATAGTTTGACCATTATTACAGGCGAAACGGGTGCAGGGAAATCTATCTTGCTCGGTGCGCTCGGTATGATTTTGGGCAATCGAACGGATACGAAAGTGCTGTATAATCAAGCAGAAAAATGCGTGATTGAAGGCTATTTTGATGTTAAAAATTATGATTTGAAAGCCTTTTTTGAAGAAAATGAAATTGATTATGATGATAACTCAGTCGTCCGTCGAGAGCTGACGCCGCAAGGGAAAACACGCTCATTTATCAACGATACACCTGTGAATCTTACTCAACTACGTGAATTTTCCTCAAAATTGGTGGATTTGCATCAGCAATTTGATACTCTTGATATTCACGACACCTCGTTTCAACTCCAGATGGTGGATGCTTTAGCCGACAATAAAGCACCCCTCAGTATTTATCGTGAAAAATTCAAATCTTTTCAATCTGATAAAAAGATTTTAAAAGATTTGAAAGAAAAAAGCGAACGCTCCACACGTGAAATCGAATTCCTCAATTTTCAACTCGATGAATTTAATAAAGCTGAACTAATTGAAGGCGAGCAGGAGCGTATTGAAGCAGAACAACAGCGTTTGCAAAATGCTGAAACCATCAAACGCTATCTCTCAGCAGCATTTCGAGCGGTGAGTGAAGATGAAAATGCAGTGATTAATCAGTTGAAAAGTATCGGTCAGAGTATTTCTCAAGTAAAAAAATATACCCCCTCAGTATCCAAGCTCTACGAACGCTTCGAGAGCATTATTTATGAACTCGAAGACATCGGTGGCGAATTGGAAAGCATTGCCGAAGATACTGAACACGACCCCGAACGCATTGCCGATATTCAAATGCGCTTGGATGTACTATATAAATTACTAAAAAAACATGGCGTAGCAACGGTAGAACAACTTTTAGACATTCAAAATAATCTTCAATCCCTACTTAATGCCTTTGGCGACCTTTCGGAAGACATAGAGCGTTTGGAAAAAGCTCTTGTTGCACAGGAGGCAGAATTAAGAAAATTAGCGGGCGAACTCTCAGCTAAACGCAAATTCGTCACCCCTCAGTTTGAAAATCAAGTGCATGATATGCTGCGACAATTGAGCATGGAAAATGCTCGCATCCAAGTACAAATCGTTGATTCTCAAGAACTTACGCAAAACGGCATGGACGATGTGCAGTTCCTTTTTGCTGCCAACAAAGGGTCGCGGATGATGCCTATCAAAGATGTGGCTTCGGGCGGTGAATTGAGCCGTTTAGCACTCTGTACCAAATCGCTTGTAGCAGCAGCAATACCTTTGCCGACACTCATTTTTGATGAAATTGACTCAGGTGTATCGGGCGATGTGGCTTTAAAAATGGGTAATATTTTACATAAACTATCAAAGCATCATCAAGTGGTGGTCATTACACACTCGCCTCAAGTAGCCGCTAAAGCTGAAAAGCATTATTTCGTTTATAAAACCAATCGGGAGGATAGAACCATCACGAGCGTAAGACCCCTCAGTACGGACGAGCGCATTCGCTCCATTGCGGTCATGTTGAGCCAAAATCCACCAAGTGCCAGTGCTTTGGAAAATGCGAGAGAGTTGATGGAAGCGTAGTTTAGTGAAAAGTTGAAAAGTGAAAAATAGTATACCCCTCAGTAAAATGCACTGGAGGTGCTAAATATCGGTAGAAAAATGGCATTACAATCACAAGATAAACCTAAAAATGAAGAGATTCCAGTAGGTAACTCAGCACCTATGACGCTTGAAGATTACTTTGAAATGGAACTCACTTCTGATGTTCGACATGAATACAGCGGAGGCTATATTCAAGCGATGGTTTTTAATAGTACAGAAAAGGAAGATGAATGGCTACACGTATCTTTGGACAATGAAGAAAGTATTTTAAAAATATTAGATTGTGAAATAAAATTGAAAGATATTTACGAAAATGTTGAATAAAATTGATTAACCATTACAGTTAAATAAATCATCCACTATGAATCGTCTTATCATTTTCCTTAGTTTTTATAGCCTTGTCTCATTGACAAGTTGCGCCTCGGCGAAGCAAAATGCTTGGCTCAAAGCCCACCAAACGGAACTGAATAGAGTCACTCAAAGCAATATTGCGTCTGAAGAAAAGATGGATGTACTGATGTCCACTTATGCCGGTTTGATGGAAGAGGGCTTGCGGTTTGTGAATCCTGTGAAAGGGGTGAAATATATTGGGAAATTTCAGAAACAAAACGATGTGGCTATCACTAAAATCGTTGGCGAAAGCAGCAATTGGGTGAGCAATTTGAATACGAGCGAGGGCGTTATGTTCGGTCTGCGCGTAACGAAGAAACCATATTTCAATAAATATATTGATTTGGTGCCGAAATTTCATCGAAAATATGAGCAATATAAGTTCGTAGCAAATATGACAGGGAAAATAGCCGGTGGATTTGGAAAAATTGGCGGAAAATTATTGAGTTTATAAATTAATTTTGCACTTCATTTTTTAAATCCTATTTGAAAACCATAATTTGATAATATGAATTATAATTTATTAGCTGGAAAGCGCGGCGTCATATTCGGTGCCTTGAATGAACAATCTATCGCTTGGAAAGTCGCTGAAAAATGCGTTGAGCAAGGGGCTAAAATCACATTGACGAACGCGCCTGTGGCTATGCGCATGGGTGAAATAAAAGCATTGAGCGAAAAACTGAACGCTGAGGTGATTGGTGCCGATGCAACAAGTGTTGAGGATTTGGATAAATTATTTACACAAAGTCAGGAGATTTTAGGTGGAAAATTGGATTTTGTTTTGCATTCCATCGGTATGTCAGTCAATGTACGCAAAGGAAAACATTACACCGATTTGAATTATGAATGGATGAAGCAGTCTATGGATGTGTCGGCAATCAGCTTTCATAAAATGATGCAAGTGCTGTATAAACAAGATGCGATGACAGATTGGGGCAGTATTCTCGCGCTCACGTACATGGCGGCACAACGGACTTTTCCTGATTATAACGAAATGGCAGAAGCGAAAGCTATGTTGGAGTCGTTTGCACGGAGTTTTGGTTATCATTTTGGTGCTAAGAATCATGTGCGGGTAAATACGATTTCGCAATCGCCGACTTGGACTACGGCGGGTTCTGGCGTCAAAGGTTTCCAAGAATTTTTTGATTATGCCTCTAAAATGTCACCATTGGGCAATGCTCCGGCTGAAGCCTGTGCAGATTATTGTTTGACTTTGTTCAGTGATTTGACGCGTTATGTTACGATGCAAAATCTTTATCACGATGGTGGTTTTTCTAATATGGGTATGAATCCGGCGGTGATTGGCTTGTAATGCTATGTGTAATGCGGAACTCCAGTTCCGCTGTTCAATGCGGAACTGGAGTTCCGCGCTACATTGTGGAACTGGAGTTCCGCGCTACATCATAACAAATTGATTATCAATAACTTAAAATATCATTTAAAATTCAATAAGATGTCAGACGCTTTGAAAGCATCTGGCATCTACCATTTTATTGTTAAAACTTCTCTTCTTATTTTATCTTTATTTTCTACGCATTTCGCCTTTGCTCAATATCCGCAAAGTGGAAATCCGAATTATCCGAATACCGGCAGTTATCCGAACAGTACCAATCCACCTATAGATAGCATTCCGATTGATGAAGAGGAGTTGGATACGGCGCATATCCAATATTTTTTTGCAGCCAATCCTGGGCGTTTGTTTCCTGAAAAAGATACACTTTTAGATAACAATTTTCAGCAATTTGACCCAACCCGCCATCGGCAATTGGATTATTTCAATTTGGGTCGAGTAGCGTCGGTGGCATACCCCTCAGTATATCAGCCTATTTTGCGAAGCGGTTTAGATATGGGCATGCACGCTTTTGATGTTTATCAATTAAAAAATGAAGATATTCGTTTTTATTATCAAGGGAAAGCTTTTACAGATGCTTTTTATTCAGGTAATCAGCAAAATAATGGTATGACAAAAGCCCGTTTTGCACGCAATTTTACAAATGGGATTAACTTTTCAGTTGAATATCAACGCATTTACAATATTGGTCAAATCAATTCGCAAGGACCTAATTTTAACAGAAAAATATCTGATGGTACTACAGAAACATGGCTTTATGAGGGCTTTCCTCGTGGGCGGACGTCGGCTTTGGGTGTCGGCTTTTGGATTCATCGAGAAAAATACAACAGCTATTTGACTTATACGGTCAATAGCGTTTCACAACTCGATAATGGCGGCATTATCAGTGATACTGTTTTCAAAGTGGCGACTGCTTCAAATTCGTTATCGCCCCTGCTCACAAGAGCGCAAACACGGCATGATAAACAGGAGATTGCTTATTTACAATATTTTATTTTGAATAAAAAAGACTCGACAGGCACTAAGCGCAATTTTTTGGCAACGCATAAATTGACCTACAAAAGTGCTTTTTACAAATCTTTTGACCCTTTCACGATAACAGAATATAAGAATGATTCTACTTTTTATGGTTCTTTGCTGAATGATATTCGAGGCTTACGATTTTATTTAAAAGAAAAACAATTAGAGAATAGTTTTAACCTCAGCACCACTAAAGCAAGGGTTTCAAAAGATAGCTTAAAAAAAGCGGGCGGACAGAATGATTGGTTTGAAGTGGGCATTACTCATTCGTATCATAGTGTGAATCAAGAAGTTATAAAACGAAATTTTAATAATGTGATACTGAGGGGTCGTTGGAATTTCACACCGAACGACAATTTGAAAATAGAGACGTATGCACATTTCAATATTTTAGGGCATAATTTAGGGGATTATCGGCTCAATGGAGAGTTGTATTTCAACCTCAAAAATATAGGCAGTTTGACAGTTAAAGGTTTGAATCAGCTTTATGAACCAACTTATGTGCAAGAAGAACTGTACTTGACGCAGCGTGAAGTTTGGAAGAATGATTTTAAGAAAACGCTTGAAACGAGCCTCTCGGGTACATTGAAAGTACCACGTTTGAAATTTGAGGGGACGATTGCCTATACTCTACTGAATAATATTATTTATTTCGATAAAACATACAAACCGCAGCAAGCGAATACCCCCCTCAGTATTTTGCAACTTATTGTGAATCAAGACTTTAAGTTGGGTACATTTCATTTGGATAATACTGTTGCCATTCAAAAACCAACTGAAAAATTTATCCGCCTGCCCGATATTTACTCAAAAAATAGCCTTTATGTAGAAGGTAAGATTTTTAGAAAAGCGATGTTGGCACGATTTGGCTTCGATTTGCGCTACGCCACGGCATGGTTTGCGCCTGCGTATATGCCCTTGACGGGACAATTTTATGTGCAAGAAATAGAGAAGGTGAACGCCTACCCCTCAGTAGATGCCTTTATGTCATTCAAAGTCAAATCGTTCCGTTTATTTGTAAAAATGGACAACATTTTGGGTAGTTTTTCTAAAAATATATATTACCAAATCTATAATTATCCTGTCCCTGACCGTCAATTCCGTTTTGGTGTCCGTTGGAATTTGCTGAATTAGAATTGACGTATCGGCTACTTTTGAAGTATCCAAAATAGTCAATCCTAAAAATAAAGCCGCTCAGAGCATTCTGAACGGCTTTATTTTTTACTAAACAAATTGTTTTTAATCTAAATTGGCAGCTATATTTGAGGCAATACCTATAAATTCTTCTTTAGAAATATCTAAACTTTTGCCGAATCCTAAATCAGATACATGATTAATCGGCATAAGGTGTACGTGAGCATGAGGCACTTCCAAACCAACGACTGCAATGCCAACACGCGTGCAAGGCACTGCTTTTTTTAAAGCTTTGGCAACTTGTTTAGCAAAAATCATCATGCCTGCAAGATGGTCATCTTCCATATCAAAAATATAATCTACTTCCCTTTTAGGGATCACAAGCGTATGTCCTTTTACCTGAGGGCGTACATCAAGGAAAGCCAAATAATCGTCTGTCTCTGCTACCACGTAGGCGGGGATTTCTTTATTAACGATGCGGGTAAAAATGCTTGCCATGATCTCTTATTTTTATAGAAAAAATTTATAAAACATTGACAGTCAATATTTTATAAAATAAAATTTAGTCTAATGATATACTAATAATTTTAAATTCAATAGTACCATTGGGCGTATTTATATGGGCAATATCGCCTATTTCTTTACCCAATAAGCCTTGCCCGACAGGAGAACTAACAGAGAGTTTACCTGTTTTGAGGTCTGCTTCAGCTTCCGGGACGAGTTTATATTTGAGCTGTTTTTTCAGCTTAATATTTTCGATGGTGACATTGGTTAGAACGCCTACTTTAGAATCATCGAGCATCGTTTCGTCAATGATACGTGCGTTAGCGAGCTTGGATTCAAGTTCGGCAATTTTCGCTTCGAGCAATCCTTGTGCATCTTTAGCGGCATCGTATTCAGCGTTTTCCGAAAGGTCGCCTTTTTCACGGGCTTCTGCGATAGCGCGAGCAGCTTCTTTGCGTCCTGTTGTACGCAATTCATCAGCATCAGCTTTTATCTTTTCGTAACCACCTTGCGTCAAATATGTGTATTGAGACATAATTTTTGTTTTTTAAATTTTAAAGACATGAAAAGGCGAGAAGGTTTCTACTGTATGAGTTAGAAACCTTCTCGCCTTTTTTAATAATGCAAAGATATACTCTTTTTTATGAATAAATCAACAGGCATTATAAAAAAATACTGTAAACCTTAAAGATTGAGGCGTAAAGCTATGTTATGTGTGCCATTCCAAGGATTTGATGCTAAATATCCATAGTCAATAGATATTTTTTGACTACCTGATTTGTTGAAAGGCAACTCAATGGAAAGACCGCCGCACACGCCTGTGTAAACTGATTTGTTGACATCCCCCGATTTAACGCCCATTTCGTATTTGTAACCGCCTCTTAAAACGAAGATATTATTGAGTGAAAACTCTAAACCTCCGCCTACTTCGTCACGAGAAAAAGAGTTGGATGTGAAGTTGCCGACGGCAGTCAAACGCATTTTTTCGTCTGGTAAAATATCATAAGACGCGCCTATATTCAATTGTGCTGGCAAGCCAAACCGCGCGCCTTGTTTAGAATAGGATAATTGGTAAGGCTGCGTACCATCAGGGTTTAAGCCAGAAGTATTCAAACCTTGACCACCGAAGCGCATACCTGCAGGGCTGACATTGCGGAGGTTGATACCAAATTTGAAACGCTCGGCATATTTTTCAGAACCCGTCACATATTGAACGCCCGCATCTACTGAAATACCCGAAGCTGAAATATCTGCCAATGACTCATTGATGAATCGAGCCGTAATGCCTACTGATACTTTTTTCTCAAAAATATGAGAATAAGAAAGCCCGATGTTGAAAAACGTCGGTGTGAACGTTGCGCCTGTGCCTTCGGGCAAAGCGTTGGTGGTAACGGGTATTTTACCAAAGCTTAAGGCATTGATGGCTATACCAAATGCACCACTTTCGCCTACTTTTTTAGCTATACCTAAAGCATTCATGGATAAACCCGTGCCTTGAAGATAGATGGAGTGACCTATGCCTATTTCCAAAGCATTGATGCGCGAAAGACCTGCCACATTGAGCGACATAGCTTCCAAGCCACGTACAGATGCCGTGTTCATAGCATGCAAACCGACACTGCGCGCCCACGGGTTGAGGAGTAATTCGTAGGCTCCTGCTTCACCTTGACGGTCAGGGTTTCCGGCGAAAACAGAGAAAAACATGAGGCTTATCGAAAAAGATAAAAGTATTTTTTTATTCATAATCGTGATGATTCAGTATTCGATTTTAAAATTTGGCAGGTTATAAATATATTTATTGCATTTATAACCTGTTGATTATTAAACTCTTCGAGAGTTTTTGAACCCTTGAAGAGTCGTTTTGAACTGTAAATTTATTATAAACGTGATGGGTCAAACTGGCGATTGACGGCAAAAAATTTCAGTGTCCGAGTGCCTTGCGGTGAATCGACATGAATGAGATAAACACCACTGGCTACCGGAATACCTTTCGTATTTTTCATATCCCACTCAAGGTCAGGGGCGATTTGTTTGGCTCTAATCCCCGGATTGATGCGCGGACTATTTTCAGAAGGTAGTTCATCGCGTTTGAATTGACGAATGAATTTACCATCGAGTGTATAAACCGTTACGGTAGATTTCGCTGGTAAATTCGTGAATTTTACTGTTGTTGAAAACTCATTGATTTCATAAGCCGAGTAGCCATAGTAAGGGTTCGGAACAATATTAATCATGTTGAGTGATGAATCAATACCTGCGGTGGTCAACTCTTTGGGTTGATTGCCTTTCAGTTGGAAAGTATAAGCCGGATGGTTGCCGTTAGTGCCTTTACCTTTTGAAGGGGCATATGGATTATTGACGCGCAACTTGACGGTTACATCGTTCGGAATCAAACCATCTTTATAGGTTAACATTTTAGAACCTGAAAGCAGATATGGCATGGATGCCCACGTAACGGATTTCAAAGGCGATACTTTTCTAAAAGCAGCACCGGTCAAACGCTCGCGAAGGAGCCTACAGCTATCATATTCAGAGTTCGTAACATATACGAAATGTTGGGCACCAAAAAACGCAGCATAGCCGGGATTCAAACCAATGCGAGTTGGTAAAAACGCTTGTGATGATGGATTCCAAATCATATCGCGATTGATATTTCTTGAATCGGCATCGTATGTACCCAAATCAGGGTCATATGCTGAGTTTTCTCCAAAGAAAATATTGACCCGTTTGCCAGTTTCCAC
>JAYUUR010000580.1:0-7637 GCA_043754475.1 Saprospiraceae bacterium
GCATTCAATGCCCAATGAACGCCCATACCGTAAGTGACAATGGCGATTGTTTTATGATGCGTAAGTTGTTGATTATTAGCTTTTAATGCAATATTGCCTTTGCCAAAAGGGAGGACATAGTCTTCGCTCGGCTCTATCGTTTTAGCCCCCTCAGTACCCGGCACTTTTGACCAATATAAACCCTTGTGTTCAAAAATGACGCAGGGGTTAGGATCGTAATATGCGGCTTTGAGCAAACCTTTTAAGTCTGCCCCGTTGCTCGGATATGCTATTTTCAAACCTCGAATGGCTGTAATAATCGTTTCAACGCTGCTCGAATGGTAGGGTCCGCCGCTGCCATACGCGCCAATCGGCACGCGCAAAACCATCGAAACGGGGAATTTGCCATTGCTTAAATAACACGAGCGACTCACCTCACTGAACAACTGATTGATGCCCGGAAAAATATAATCCGCAAATTGCACTTCTACAATCGGCTTTAAGCCCACAGCCGACATACCGACGGTAGAACCCACAATAAATGCCTCCTGAATGGGCGTATTGAACACCCGTTCATCACCGAATTTTTCTGCCAACGTAGCGGCTTCTCTGAACACACCGCCCAGCCGCCTGCCGACATCTTGACCATAAAAAAGACATTCAGGATGTTTTTTCATTAGTTCTTCAATGGCGTGCAAAGCAGCGTCTACCATCACAACAGGTTGATTATCAATGGGTTGTCTATTGCCTTTTTCTTCAATAATATCAGTCGGCGCAAATATATGGGTGAATAAATCTTCGGGCGTTGGGTTAGCCGCTTCAAGAGCTTGATGGAAATAATTTAAAACAGTTTGTTTTATTTCAGCTTCTATTTCAGAAAGCATCCCCTCATTATAACCCCCTTCAAACATCGTTTTTATGATTTTCAAATAAGGGTCGCGGCTAAAATGCTCTTCTAAATCATCGCGATACCATTCTTTTCGAACGCCAGAAGTATGGTGCGTGAGGAGCGGTACTTTGGCATGTATTAAAAAAGGGCGACGTTCACGCCTCATGATTTCAATGACTTCTTTGAATGTGTTATAACTTTCTACAAAATCAGACCCATCAATAGAACGCGTTTCCAAGCCTTTAAAACCTTGGGCATATTCTGCTGCATTATTGGCGCGGGTTTCGGCAGCATTGGCTGAAATATCCCAGCCATTGTCTTGAACGAGGTATAAAATAGGCACTTTTTTCAAAACCGCCATTTGAAAGGCTTCCGATACCTCCCCCTCAGTAATGGAGGCATCGCCGAATGAACAGACGACAATCGGCTTGTTGTCACCATAATTTTCGCCAATATTCAAGGCTTCTTTATACGCAATACCCAACGCCGCGCCCGTCATCGGAATCGCTTGCATACCCGTTGCTGCGGAAAGGTGCGGAATGGTCGGTTTGTCCGCATCTTTCAAACTGATGTGGTTGTAATATTGTCTGCCGCCGCTGAATGGATCGTCGCGTTTTGCCATGAGTTGGAGCATCAAATCGTAGGGCGTTGAGCCGATGGCAAGCATCATGGCATCGTCGCGATAGTAAGGACCCATAAAATCTTGTGGCAAAAGCTGCATCCCCAGCGCGACTTGTACCGCCTCATGCCCGCGCGAAACAGCATGGACATATTTTGAGACGAGGCGGAAGTTTTCCTCATAAGTCTCTGCCATTATTTTAGCGGTGACCATGAGGCGGAAAGCTTTTTCCAAGGGGAGTGAATTATGGTTGGGGGTATTTGTGGCGGTTTGTAATTTGGTCGTGGCGATATCCATTTTGAATATTTTAAAATTTTGACAATTGATTGCCATAAACGTATAAGGTTTTGAAAAATCTACGGCATATTTAACTATGTTCTTAAGTATTTCTAAAGAGTCCAGAGGACTCATACGTTTGTAGAATAATGAACGAACTTCACTTTTTACGAGTCCAGAGGACTCACACGTTTGTAGAATAATGAACGAACTTCACTTTTTACGAGTCCAGAGGACTCACACGTTTGTAGGCTTTATAACAAACGTGTGAGTCCTCCGGACTCGTAGTCCATTTTTAGGTTATTTTCTACAAACGTGCGAGTCCTCTGGACTCATTTCAAGCATGTTACAGAAAATTATTATAGGTTTTGTAAAAGCATAGTTAAGTACATGTGGTAGGTTTTTTAATATTTATAGTTTCACAAGTTATTGATTTTCAATTACTTATAGAATTTTAAAACAAAAAGTTTTATAAAATTTAAATAAATTTTCAGTGCTTAATTAATGTATGTTGATAGTTATTTAATAAAGGTGCAGCGCACCATAATATTTGTAGTAATGATATTAAGGCATCTCGTTTAAGGTGCAGCGCACCAACATATCACGGTGCGCTGCGCCTTAAACGAGTTATTCTTCATAGTCTCTACAAATATTATGCGGCTCTGCCGCTTCGCCAATAACTTAAATAAATGACGCTATTTTTTAAACGCCGCAATAGCATTTTTAGTAAAATCAGATAAAACCAAACGTCCGCTAATAGCCGCACGTTCGACGAGCAAATCATCCCACCCCTCAGTATTTTGCCAAAAAACGCGCTTCAATTCACGCATGGCTTCGGGATTAAATTTTGATAATTGGGTAGTGAAACGCTCCAAATAGTCATCTAACAAGTCAATATTGTCAAAAACTTCGTTGAAAAGTCCTTTTTCTCTTGCCCATTCAGGGGTGCGCCATTCAGTGGCATTGATAGCCATTTCTGAAAAAGCGGACAAACCCATCTTGCGTTCAACAGCGGGACCAATAACAAATGGACCGATGCCAATAGCTAATTCGCTGAGTCGAATCGTTGATTTTGTAGTTGCCATGCAATAATCGGCTGCAGCGCACAAGCCCACACCGCCGCCAATAGCCCGTTCATGTGCCCTCACGATGACGAACTTAGGACATTTCCGCATAGCATTGATGATGTTAGCAAAACCTGAAAAGAATTTTATACCCGATTCAATATCTTTAATGGCTGACAATTCGTCGAAACTCGCCCCTGCACAGAATATTTTTTCGCCTTCGCTTTTCAAAATAAGGGCTGATACTGAGGGGTCTGCGCCCGCCGTGTTGATGGCTTCGACCAATTGATTGAGTAATTTGGAAGGTAATGAATTTTGGGCAGGATGGTAAAAAGAAATAGTCGCTACACCATTTTCAATAGATGTGCTGACATGACCCAGTTGGATATTTTCCATTTAAATTAAATTTATAATTTGGTTGATATTTTATTTAAAACCTATAATTTCAATACTTTATAAATTAAAATTACTAACCATTGATTGTATTCCAAATCAAATCTTTCAACTCAACTAAACCTTTTTGAGACACGGCTGATATGAAAACAGTCGGTATGCCTTTGGGCAATTCTTCTTTCAAAAGTTCTACCATTTCGTCGCCCATAATATCCATTTTTGTAATGGCTAAAATGCGTGGTTTGTGCATGAGCTCTTCATTGTACATTTCCAATTCTTTGAGCAAAATATCGTATTCCGCTTTGATGCCGCGCTCGGTATTGCATGAAATAAGGAAAAGTAGGGTAGCATTGCGTTCAATATGCCTCAAAAAACGATGCCCCAAGCCTTTGCCTTGATGCGCATCTTCAATAATGCCCGGTATATCCGCCATGACAAATGAGCGAAAGTCTCTATATTCGACGATGCCCAAATTGGGAACAACGGTCGTGAATGCATAGTCTGCAATAGCTGGTTTGGCTGCTGAAATAGATGCCAAAAGAGTAGATTTGCCCGCATTCGGAAAGCCTACCAAGCCCACATCAGCGAGTACTTTGAGTTCGAGAATAACCCAACGTTCGGTATTGGGTTCGCCGGGTTGAGCAAAACGGGGCGTTTGATTAGTGGGTGTTGCGAAATGCGCATTACCCATGCCACCGCGACCGCCATGTATCAAAATGCGTTGCTCGCCGTCTTCAGTTATTTCAAAATATACTTTTCCAGTTTCGGCATCTTTCGCCACCGTTCCCAATGGCACATCAAGGATAACACTCGTGCCATCAGCCCCTGTGCAATTAGCACCTAAGCCATTGCCGCCATTTTCAGCGAAAACGTGTTTGCGATATTTTAAATGCAGCAGCGTCCATGTGTTGCTGCTACCCCTCAGTATAATGTTTCCGCCATGCCCACCATTGCCGCCATCGGGTCCGCCTTTTTCGACGAACTTAGCCCGATGAAAGTGCGCCGAACCTGCGCCACCCTTGCCACTGCGACACATTATTTTAACGTAATCTACAAAATTTTCCATTCTACCGATATTTTGCACCTCTGGTGCATTTAACTTTCAATTTTCAATTAAGCTAAAATGTCCACCATTTCGAGCATGGATGGATTGATGCGTTGGTTGTGTTTGATGGCTTCTTCAAAGGGCGTGTAGGCAATTTCACTGCTGATTTGACCTATCATAACGCCTTTTTTACCATCCATCAAAGCCCTAACAGCTTCTAATCCCAACCGACTGGCTAATACTCTATCCATCACTGTCGGGCGACCGCCACGTTGGATGTGCCCTAAAATGGTGACGCGAATATCTTTTGATAAAAGACGCGGCTTGATTTGTTGCAATATTTCAAACGCTCCGCCCGCATCATCGCCTTCTGCTACGACGACGACACTTGCCCGTTTTTTATTGCTATAATTGGCATTCAAAGTATTGACTAAGACATCTAAATTGGTGAAAGTTTCAGGCACTAACACTGCCTCTGCACCTGAAGCAATGGCACTGCGCAAGGCAATAAAACCAGCATCGCGCCCCATGACTTCTACTAAAAACAAGCGACCATGCGCGTTGGCTGTGTCTTTTATATTGTCAATCGCATTCATGGCTGTATTGACCGCCGTATCGTAGCCGATGGTGTAGTCTGTTCCGTAAAGGTCGTTGTCAATAGTGCCCGGTGTGCCGACAATCGAAATATCAGGATGCTCTTCCATAAAAATCTTTGCACCTGTAAAAGTGCCATTGCCACCGCAGGCGACGATGCCATCAATACCGAATTTTTTGATGTTTTCGTAGGCTTGTTGGCGTCCTTCTTTTGTCATAAAACGCTCAGAGCGGGCTGTTTGGAGGATAGTGCCGCCGAGTTGAATAATACTCGAAACGTCTTGAGAATTCATATCGTACATATCGCCATCAATCAAACCTTCGTAGCCGCTGCGGATGCCTGTGATGCCCAAGCCATAATGCAATGCTGTTCGGACGACTGCCCTAATATTGGCGTTCATACCTGGAGAATCGCCGCCTGATGTAAAAACCGCTATTTTTTTCATGTATTTTTTATTGATAAAACGTCTTGAATTTTTAAAAAAACGATATTAATTCAAGCAAAGGTAAACTTAAAGCGTTACTCTACCTTGAAAATTGTTTAAAAAACAATTTTATAATTCAATGTTTCACCTTGTTTTAGAAGTGTCACAGTATCTCTTTTTTCAAATACAATGCGCCCATTTCTATACGCTTTCCAAAGCATAATGGGCTTTTGAGGCGAAGGCATTTGAAAAGGCTCAACATCTTTTAAAACCGATTTAGCCACTTTTATTTCATAGCGATAATTTGGTTCTAATGAGCAATTGCGATAAATGCTCTGTACTTCAATCGTATCGCATTGTATTTTATTGCTATCTATCGGTACAATTTGGATAAACCCTGCGCCACATATCCATATATCTTTTGTCTGTTTGGTATGGCGTTGAAAATTATTATTAGTCGTGCTCTTCGGGCTATTGTAAGGATAGGTGTCTTGATACCATGTCGGGGCATTAGCAATTTCGATTGCGTAAGCACTATCAGCAGATGCTTTAAATTCAATGGCATATTCGCCTTTGGCATTGGTTGAAAAAAAACGGTTGGATTGAAAACGCTCATTGTCTTTAAAAAGCCCGATGAGGTTCAAGCCTATATTCGCAACGGGCGAATTATTATCAATGTTGAGTACCCGCCCTTCAAGTGTAGTGAATTCATTTTGGGGTTGTGGTGTCGTTTTATCATTACAAGACAAGATAGAAACGATTGTAAAGCTGATAAATAATATTTTCCACATGGTATTAGAATTTGATTTTTAAAAAATATTCTAAAAATGCATAAACCTAAGAATCGAAAAAGCCTTGCATCGCAAGATACAAGGCTTTTCGTAGGAAAAAAGCAAAAATTTATGCTTTATAGTGAGCAAATGCGCGGTTGGCTTCTGCCATGCGGTGTACTTCTTCTTTACGCTTAATAGCTGCGCCTTCGTTTTTGCTGGCTGCAATAAATTCTGCTGCTAATTTGTCAGCGATACCTTTGCCGCTGCGATTGCGTGCGAAGCGAATAAGCCACTTAATACCCGTTGCAATCTTACGCTTAGGGCGTATTTCTGTCGGGATTTGGAAAGTAGAACCACCGATACGGCGTGAACGAACTTCCACTTGGGGCATAGCATTTTGCAATGCTTTTTTGAACACTTGGTGCTCGTTTTCGCCTGTTTTTTCTTTTATAATGTCTAAAGCATCATAAAAAGCAGCGAAAGCGGTTGACTTTTTACCGTCATACATCAAGTTGTTGACAAACTGAGTAACCATTGGGTCACTGTAACGTGGGTCGGCTGCAATCAGTCGAACCTTCGGTTTTCTTTTTCTCATTGAGAATTTGCCTTTTAAAATTAAGGAAATTTGGATTCAAAACCGTCAAATACTGAGGGGGTACTTCCCAACCTCTCGCTGGATATTTTCTTTAAAAATCCACTTCTCTAACGGCTCACTTTCGTTTAAACAAAACTCATTGAACTTAGACTTTAGATTTTTAGATAATAGATATTAGACCGTTTATTGTCTGAAATCTAATGTCTAAAAGTCTAATATCTATTTCGCGCCTTTTTTAGGCCGTTTTGCACCATACTTAGAGCGGCTCTTCTTGCGGTTTTTAACACCCGCCGTATCAAGCGCACCACGCACGATGGTGTAACGCACACCCGGTAAGTCTTTCACACGACCACCTCTTACAAGCACGATTGAGTGCTCTTGCAAGTTGTGACCTTCACCCGGAATGTAGCAAATAACTTCCGAGCCAGTGGTCAGACGCACCTTAGCAACTTTTCGCAATGCCGAGTTTGGCTTCTTCGGTGTCGTTGTATATACACGAGTACATACGCCACGACGCTGTGGGCAAGCATTCAAAGCACGGGTCTTGCTTTTAGTTTCAATTTGAGTTCTGCCCTTACGTACTAATTGATTAATAGTAGGCATTGATTATTATTTATAAATTAAAAAATAAAAAATTTTTCAAAGAAGGCTTTAAATGCTTGAAAAATGGCGTTTTCAAGGATAAAATCCTATAAAAACCGACTTTTCTTACAAAGCGAGCGCAAAGATAGATTTTTTTAACTAAATGGAAAAACCTTTTTTGAATTTCTTTTAAAATACTCCCAAGTGATATTTTTTTACTTGTCAGATGTTAAAATTTTACGGAATTATCTACTAATTGGAACATGGCACAGCTATAAGGTTTTTCCCAAAGGGATTCCTTCGAAAAAAATCTACGGCATATACTTAACTATGCTTTTACAAAATCAATGAAAATTTTCTGCAAAATGCTTAAAATGAGTCCAGAGGACTCGCACGTTTGTAG
>JAYUUR010000581.1:0-7634 GCA_043754475.1 Saprospiraceae bacterium
TTTACTACTAAGCTGGCTTGTCGGCGAAAGAAAAAAAAAATAAAGAATCAAGAGAATTATGGCGATAATGATAACGGATGATTGCATTAATTGTGGCGCATGCGAGCCTGAATGCCCCAATAATGCAATTTATGAAGGCGGTGTAGAATGGGCAATCAGCGACGGCAACACGGTGAAAGGCAACTACAAACTCGATAGCGGCGGTCATGTAGTGGATGCAGAAACAAATCAAATGCCCGTTTCAGACGATTATTATTACATTGTGCCCGATAAATGTACAGAATGTGTAGGCTTTCATGAAGAGCCTCAATGTGCGGCGGTATGTCCTGTGGATTGCTGTGTGCCCGACCCCGATCATGAAGAATCGCAAGAGCTTTTGTTGCTACGAAAGGAACGTTTGCATATGTAATTTTAGTTATGAGTTATGAGTTATGAGTTATAAACAATTGATAATCAATAACTTATAACTCATAACTATTTCCCCCTCAGTCCCAACTCTATCACTTCCAAGTTTTGAATTTTTCCGTTTTCAATATCAAATCGTACGAGGGTTTTGACTTTGTGCCAACCTTCATTGCCGCACGCACCCGGGTTGATATGAATCAAATTCAACTGTTTATCAGGCATTATTTTGAGAATATGCGAGTGTCCGCAGATAAATAAATCGGGTTTGGTGGCTTTCAATTCCTCTTTAATCCGAGCCGAATATTTGCCTGGATAGCCGCCAATATGGGTCATAAAAACTTCAAGTCCATTGGCGTTCCATCTCATATTCTCAGGAAAACGATGTCTAATCTCTTGATTATCAATGTTTCCAAAGACTGCGCGCAAAGGTTTGAATTTTTCAAGGGCTTCAGCGACCCCCTCAGTACCGATGTCGCCAGCGTGCCATATTTCGTCTACTTCTTTAAAATATTCAAAAACTTTAGCATCTAAAAAGCTGTGGGTATCAGACATTAAACCTATTTTCATCATGCAAAATACAAAATTATGCGAAAATTAAAAATGGAAGAACTCGAAAGGGTTTCTGTGGAAGAATTTAAAGACTTGGATAAAACGCCTATTGCCATTGTTTTGGACAATGTCCGTTCGGCACTCAACATTGGTTCGGCGTTCAGAACAGCCGATGCTTTTGCTTGTGAAGAGGTCATTTTATGCGGTATTACTGCACAACCGCCGCATCGAGAAATCCTTAAAACGGCACTCGGCTCTACCGAAAGTGTGGCGTGGCGGCATTTTGAAGACACTCAAACAGCCTTAGAAACGCTTCGTACTGAGGGGTATGTTTTAGTCGCTGTTGAGCAAGCGGAGAATCCTATTTTATTACAAAATATTCACAATCAACCTTTTACAAATAAAAAATTTGCGCTTATATTTGGCAATGAAGTAGATGGGGTGAGTGAGGAAGCGATGGCGATGGCTGATTTTGTTGTCGAAATTCCGCAATATGGCACTAAACATTCTTTGAATATTGCGGTTTCAATAGGTATAGTCGTTTGGGAATTTTTGAAAAAATTAGGAATTAGGAATTAGGAATTTAGAATTAGGAATTTATTTAACAATTGAACCAAAATTGCGGGACTGGCGTTTCGCTTTACTTTTATCATGAAAAAACATACATTCCTTTATTTAACCATTATTTTATTTGCTTTTGGCTGCGTTCCTAAGCAGAAATATGATTCTCTTTTGATGTCAAGAAACACTTTGCAAAAAGAGTATGACCTCATGTATAATGCGCGGAGGGAACGGCAAGTATATGCAGATAGCTTGGTTCGGCTGAATGCAAACCTCTCTGATACCAATTCAGAATTAGAGGTTTGGAAAAATCGCTATCAAAGTATCAACACCACTTATGAAGAAGTGAAAAAAGAAGTGGCTGCTGTGCGCAATCAGAATGAGCAATTGCTCTCTGCGGCTTCCGCCAATAATGATGCATTGCGCAAAGAAATAGCTGATAGACTTCGTGAGCTGGATGCGAGGGAAAAAGATTTAAGGAAACTGGAAGAGGAAACGAAATCCAATCAAGGCACCATTGGCGATTTGAAGAAATATTTGAATGAAAAAGAGATACGCGTGAAGCAATTGAGCGATGCTTTGAATCAAAAAGAGGCTCAAATGACGGATTTGCGCTCAAAAATCGCTGATATACTGAGGGGGTTCAATACGGGCGAACTGACGGTGCTGCAAGAAAATGGGAAAATATATGTTGCCCTTTCAGACAATTTACTGTTTGCAAAAGGCAGCAGCCAAATCAATCCGCGCGGTTTGGATGCCATCAAAAAACTGGCTTCTGCACTCAATACGACTACAGACGTCGACATTGAAGTGGAAGGACATACTGACTCGGACGGTTCAGCGGATAGCAATTGGTCGCTTTCAACTTCACGGGCTTTGAGCGTGGTGAAAGTGTTGACAGTGAATAAAGTTGACCCTAAACGCATCATTGCTTCGGGTCGTGGTTTCTACTTACCCGTTGCGCCAAACGATACGGAAGTGAACAAGTCAAAAAACCGAAGAACAGAGATAATTCTTTCGCCAAAACTCGATGAATTGTATAATATTATAAAATCAGATAAATAATTTATTTTGAAAAAACTAATCTTTCTTTTTATAATTGCTTCGCAATTGGCTTTAAATAGCTGCAATGAAAATCCTTACAAACAAGGCAAACTTTACTACACATCGGCTTGCGGCAATTGCCACATGGAAAACGGCGAAGGACTGAGGGGGTTGATACCGCCGCTTGCCAATGCCGATTATCTATCAAAAAATAGAGGCGACATACCCTGCGTGATTCGAAAAGGGATGAAAGGAAAAGTGGTGGTGAATGGCATCGAATATGGTCAACAAGAGATGTTGCCCATATCAAAATTGTCGGAATTTGAAATAGCCAATATTTTAAATTACATCGGCACCTCTTGGGGAAATCATGAAAAACTTTGGACAGCGGATGAAGTAAGGGCAGGATTGGATAAATGTCCTTGATGTTGTTATAAAATACTTTTTATATGAATTATACGTTAAAATGGCATAGTTTTGTGTGTAAAAAAAGAATAATTTATTTCTAACTAAATCATGTAATACTTTGATAATCAATCATTTACAAAATAAAGCATCTCTTTTACCGAATACAAATTTCAAAATGAGAAATATAACTACTCTGATTCTCCTTTTCTTTACCGCCTTCAATCTCACCGCTCAAAAAACAGGCGACCTCTTTGACGCATCCTACGTCCATGATATACGATTCACTTTTGAGCAAAAAAATTGGGTGGAGCAACTCGATTCTCTCCGCCTCAACGGCGATGAAATGCTGCTCGGCAAAGTCATGATTGACGGCACTACTTACGATAAAGTAGGCATCACCTACGCGCATACGCCCACATATATGACGGCTGGCAAGCGCAATCCTTGGTATATCAAACTCAATTATATTGATAAAAAGCAAAATCATCAAGGCTATAAGGCTTTCACGATTTCGCAAGCTCTTCGCGACCCGAGCATGGTGCGCGAGGTTTTGGGCTATGAAATGGCTCGGAAATATATGCCCGCGCCCTTAGCCAATCACGTTAATTTGACAGTGAATGGTGAAAATCGAGGTGTTCATGTGAATGTTGAAGCCATTAATGAAGATTTTTTGCAGAAAAACTTCCAAAATACTGAGGGGGTATTTTTCCGCTGTGTACCTGATACCCGTACAGAAATTAAGGGTGAATGTGAGCATATTTATGGTGCATTGAAACCTCAAAAAGATGTGCGTTGCATGATGGTTAATTTTGATATGCTCTCCAAAGCCGGTTGGGACGACTTGATTGAGTTGACACGTGTTTTGAATGAAGACCCCAATAATATTTCAAGGGTGTTGAACCTCGACCGCACTTTATGGTTTTTGGCGTTCAATAATGTCATTGTTAATTTGAACAGTTACAACGGACAGTTTAGTGGTAATTATTATTTGTATCGTGATAAAAACAATCAATTCAACTTTATTCCAACTGAATTAAATTTGATTTTCGGCAGTATTAAAAATACCACAGGCAATTCAGATTTGGATTTAACAGGCTTGACGACGCTTGATCCGATGCTACATATAGATAATACCGCCAAGCCATTGATTTCACAACTCCTTAAAAATCAAGACATTAAGAAGATATATTTTGCTCATATCAGACAAATACTCGCCGATTGGTTTGAAAATGACTTGTACAAACGCAGAGCAGAGGCTTTACAAAAAATGATTACGCCTTATTATGATCAAGATAAAACGCCGCCTTATCAAACTGTTGATTTCAAACGCAGCCTGACTGAAACGGTAGGCTCCGTGACTAAAATCCCGGGCATTGTGGAGTTGATGATGGCACGGACAAAATATTTGAGAAAGCATCCAGATATGCTTGTCGTGCCGCCCGTGGTATCGGAAGTGACTTTTTCAAATCGTAAGAAGTTTTCCAATCAGACCATTACTGAGTTTCATATCAAAGCGAAAGTGGATAAATTTCCTCGCAGAATTCGCTTATTTTATCGCCCTACCGGTTCAACAGGTACATATACTGAACTCCAAATGTTGGACGATGGTAAAAGCCACGATGTAGAAGCGGGTGATAAAATATTTGGTGCTGCCATCAATCCGATGGGCAAATTCACAGGCATTGAGTATTATATTATTGCTGAAAATGCGGCTGCCGCTACTTTTTATCCGACCAATTATATTGCTGAAAAAGCTAAAATGACCATCGAAGAACTGAATAAATAGTGAAAAAAATACTCACAATCCTTTCATTATCAATTATTTATACATTTTCTTTTGCTCAAAGTTTGTACAACCCAACGAGTATTAAGGAAATACGCCTCACGTTTAAAAACAACGATTGGGATAAATATCTTGACTCCGTTAAAAAAGCGGGCAGCGAGTCTCGACTCAAAGGAACGATGGCTATTGACGGTCAAAAATTTGAGAATATAGGCGTGCGCTATAAAGGCAATTCATCATATTTCGGCTCTCGCAAAAAAGGCAATATTAAGTTGCCGTTTAATATCAAATTAGATAAAAAACAGAAAATTGAAGGCAAATACGAAACGCTCAAACTGAGCAATATCAACCGTGACCCAAGTTTCGTGCGTGAAATGTTGAGTTACGAAATAGTCAGTTCGTACATGCCGACCCCTCAGTGTAATTTCGCAAAAGTATATGTCAACGACAAATATTTGGGGCTGTATAATAATGTGGAATCTATTAACGACGATTTTTTGAAAAATCAGTTTGGTAAAAATGGTTGGTTGGTCAAATGCGACCCTGACTGGACGGCTGTTGAACCTAAAAATTGTCCTAAAGGCGACAAAGCCTCGCTGATGTATTTGGGTGAAGATTCGACTTGTTATAAAACATTTTATGAAGTGGATAAAGATGGCAGTTGGCGAGATTTTATTAATATGACGCGTGTTTTGAACCTCGAACCTGAAAAAATTGAACGGGTACTGAATGTTGATCAAGTTTTATGGATGCTTGCGCTCAATTCTGTTATGGTGAATTTGGATAGTTACACAGGTATTTTCTCTCATAATTACTATCTCTATCGCATTGCCGACGGTCGTTTTACGCCTTTGATGTGGGATTTAAATCTGTCGTTTGGCGCGTTCAGTATGCCGGGCGTTGAAATGAGCAAGCTCGATCCATTTTTTTATCAAAATGATGCGAAGCGACCTTTGATTTCAAAATTATTGAACACACCCATGTATCGCAAAATTTATGCAGCGCATATTAAAACCATTTTGGCTGATTGGTTTCAAAATGAAAAATATCTGAAAAGAGCCAAAGAAATAGCACAATTCATTGATAGTCAAGTCAATGAAGATAAAAATAAACACTATACGTATGAAGATTTTAAGAAAAATATAGCTTCAACAGTCAGTGAAATGGTGGATGGCAAAGAGGTTTCAAAAATAATAGGCATCGAAGAATTGATGAAAACGCGAACAGATTTTTTAACACATTTCCCACCATTTCAAAAGCCCGCACCTAAAATTGAAGGGCAACCGACCCCCTCAGTATTGGGCGATAAAACGAGTATAAAAGTGAAGGTAAGCGGTGCGGTGCGGGTCTGGTGTCTTTTCAGAAATGATAAAAATGCGGCTTATCGCTATTTGCCCATGCTGGACGATGGTCAGCACAATGATGATGCAGCAGGTGATGGCGTTTGGGGCGTTGTTTTTGATAAAAAAATAGGTCAGTATTATATTATTGCTGAAAATGAAGAGGCGGTGAGTTTGTTGCCTGAGCGCGGTGGAAAAGAGTTTTTTGAAATAAAATAAAAAAAATGGAAACTAAAAAAATGAAAATTTACACGCTTGACCAGATGAAAGACAAATATATCGGCGAACGTGGTACAGTAAAAAGGGAAGCTTTTGAATATAAATTGAGAATGGAAATTAACAGGGAAATGATTAAAAAGGCTCGAGTTCGCATTAAACCCCCTTTTTGACCCCAAACTGCTTATAAATTCTCTCAATTTCCTCTTTATACAACAAATACTGAGGGGTCGCAATGCGGTAGCGAATACTTTCGAGGAATTGATTCAGCTTAGAATATTCGGAATCAGTTAAGATATTATCATCGAGGAAAGCATCCATCAGTTTGAGAAAACTTTCATTTATTTCACGCGCCATTTCCACATATCGCGTTTTATCTTCAAGGAAACCATAGAAAAAAGCGGCTTCATTATAATTCACTTTTTGGTCTAAAACAAGCCCGTCGAATTCCCTTTTTACAGCATTTATTTCATTCACTAATTGATCGTAACTCCTCCTCCGATGTTCATAATCATCCATCAAAACATATATGCGCTGAGTAAAATCTTTAACGTATAAATGCCTTTTTCGGAAATAAAACCAACCGATAATAGCTGAAATCAAAGCCAAAATGCCTGCTACACCTAACTCGGAAGCAAAGCCCAAATCCGCTAATTTGTTGCCCCATTTCCAAATCGGACTGGTATCTGGAATAGCGCCATCGTGCTTAATTTCATATAAGATATTATCAAAATCACCCATTTTCAACTCATTACTGGGGCGATAAGCATTGACATTATTGATGAAAATCTTTTTAATATTGTCAAAATCTTTTGGTAAAAAATTTTTACGAATATCGCTCCACTGCCCTATTTGATGCCCATAAGAATACTTCGCAACAATCATTTCATTGGATTTTGCAAAGAAATAGACCTTTTTTTTCAGATTCGCCGTATCTTTTAAAGCATTTAATTGCTCTTCCAATTTTTTAACTTCCGTTTTGAGTGCCTCCGACTGTGGTTCAGAATCTCTCGCAATTCTTTTTTTAAGTAATTCCGCTTCAACTTGCTGTCTTCTTTCTCTCAAATATAAAATCAATTCGTTGGGGTGAATCGGCAATTGCACCATTCCGCCCAAACGCCTTAAATGCTCATTCGTCAACTCTACCCGCTGACCCACGCCCAATTGAGTGATACAAATTAAATAAAAATTAGGTGGCACCATGATGGTATCTTTTCCTAAAATGGTCTTGCCTTTTGGGTCGTCGAGGTGTTCCCAAAGCTCTGGTCCGAAGAAGGTTTCAGGGTTTATTTTATCAATTTTATCAATGACGCAAACGAATTTTTCCT
>JAYUUR010000582.1:0-2586 GCA_043754475.1 Saprospiraceae bacterium
AAATAGTGAAAGTCTCTTGCAAGTTGTTTGACGTGCCGTAGCTGTAATTTTCGTTGTAGCTGATGACGAAGCCATTTTCAAATTCAATTTTTTTGAATTCTTTGTTGGACTCATCATCAATGATAATTTCCCCTTTCCTACCGTCCTTTTTTTTATTGCCTTCGTCAAGCCATTCAACAACAGCATTTTTCAGCTTGTCATCGGAAGCAATCGTTAGGGTGATTTCGCAGCGCCGAATCTGGTTGGCGGGTCTACCTCTGTCGTCGGTGTCGCGGTACAAAGAGTAGCTCATAGAAAGGACTTCCGCCTCTTTACCATCTAATTTAAACTTACCTGTGTGTGCCATAACTCTATAATTTTACTGATTTAACAAACTTTGTTTTAAAATATGTTTTTTAAGATATGGATTGTATTGCGGAAAATTTCTGTAGGAAACCCTACTGGAAAATTGCCCCAATAGGTGTTTATGCATTATTTTCTCCTTCGGAAACGCCATTTGGGTCAATACCAATGGTATATTCAAAAGCACTTGTCACATACATTGGCACCACTTCCATTTTAATATCGAAACGGTCAGGGCGATCATCATTAATATCAAAATGGGTAATGCGTCCGTTTTTCAGTATTTTAAGTTCTTTCAACCTTTCAAGCATATTCAAAATAGTGCGGTGTACGTGCAAACGGGTTGTAGAGTCTTGCATGGATACAAAGACATATTGATTCAAAAAATGCTTCAATAGCCTGTCAACATAATCTAAAGTTCTGATAACATTGTATTGTCGTAGTTCTACATTTTCACCTTTAAACATGGTGACGCAGTTAAACGGCATCAAAGCACCGAAGGCTTCTGTCAAAGGGTTGAGGTTCTCACGGTCAAGTGTATTGGCTTGATCTTGCGACACTCGAAAACGAATACCTTTTAAGCCTTTTAAAGCCCCAAATTGTGCACCTGCAACAGGTTGAGCAATATTTTCAATGGAATACAATTTACCAGCTATGGCAGCAGCAGGCGAGCCGAACATCATCTTTTTTTCCTGCTGATATTTATCGCGCAGCAAGGCATAATTGGCAAAAACTACCGTTCTACTCCACTCTTTATTCACCCCACCTAACTTAGGACGTCCCGGCTCATTGGCTTTTTCAACTACTTCATCTACACTGTTTTCATCTTCATAATCCGTTAAAAACAAGACTTTATTCCGATAAGCAATTGCAGAAAATTTTTCAATCAAAGACTGTTTGATAAACCCCGGAGCCACCAAAAACGAATAGCTTTTAGATTGGTCAATAGCTGATTTATTGACTTCATCCATCATTGACCCCACTTTGTTGACGATGACTTGTTCGTCAGTTTTATTAGTATCAACATTCAGAACGGTCAATGCTCGTAGCTCACGCTCGGCAGCGTTGGTATAGAAAAGGTCTAATTCACGCCATGATTTCTCCAATTTGCGCGATTTTTCTAAGATCTTAGCGATGTTTTTATCTTTTAATTGCTGAATTTTTTGTTTTTGAATTTCAGCACTGGCTGCTACATCGTCGCTGCTTTCGAGCAGTTCGATAAGCATATTCAGTTTATCTTTCATGTCCTTGCGCGCCGGAGCAAAATCTTTTTCTGCTAACCAATCTTCCCGACGTTCTACATCGTCGTCTTTTTCAGTACCGAAATAGCGCAAATTGGGCAGTTGTAATTGTTGCGCAAGGGTTTTACTGACAACGCCTAAACCGCCGACTGAAGATAATTGGCTTTTCGCTTTTTCGCGTACGGCTCTGGTATCTTGTTGTTGTTGTTCTTTTGCCATAATTTATATTTTCTATTTATGTTGCTACTTGATTATTGTTTATAAAAAAAGCTTTATCCTAAAAAATATTTCCATTTGAGATTTCGAAAGCTGGCACTGATGCTGCCGAAATCCGAAATCCCACATCCGAAATCGTTAATCTTCTTCTTCGGTAGCTTCTATATCCGTAATAACAGAGCGCAAGAAGCCGACAAGAGCCGATTTTTTTTCTTTATCTTCCATCATTTTTCTAAAACTGCCCTCTTGCATCAACTGTTCTAAGCGGTTGATAAGGGTTTGTTGATCTTTCATACCCCTCAGTAATGGAACGCTGTCCACGATGTCGTCGGGTTCAAAATTTTTAAGACTTTGGAAGTTGATTTCAACGTCTTGCAAGGGGTTCACCTCATCTCCTGTATTCAAAGACACCTCAATCGAAGGTTTTAAGGCTTTGAACATATTGCTGATGGAGTAAGTCGCTTCGCCTTCCACGAGCATTTCTTCAGGGTCGGTGGGGCAATCCTGTTGCAAAGGCAGCATTAAAATTGACCGATTCGGTGCTAAAAAAGTAATGCCTACTTTGGCATTGATGCCGTCTTGCCCTTGTGCGCCAATATTGTCTTGTTGTAATTTAGCCATATCTCTATTTTTATTTATTTTAATGTCTGAAAAAATGAATGATTAACAGATTTTTCTTTTTATTTTCTAAAATTTCCATTTGCTGGTACAAAAGCCGCTACATAACACGGCAACTTGGTGGTCATCAAAAACTGAGGAGTCATGCCGCCGGCAGGGTAAATAGTAT
>JAYUUR010000583.1:0-7627 GCA_043754475.1 Saprospiraceae bacterium
AAATCATTATCAATTTAAAGATAGCCATATCATACGAAACCCTATTAAAAAACGTTAAAACAGAAAATGAAAAAGTTCAAAATGATTTCTAAAAAAATATTTATTGCTATTGTTTTCGCTTGTTTGAGTCTCACTGCATTTTCACAGTCGGATCCTCAACTACCCCTCAGTAAAACCGAGATTGAAAAGAATTATAAAGAACGCATTGAGCAATCGCAAATTGCGGGGCAATATATTCCAAAAGATTTGCCAGATGCTATTGCTGAATTGAATAAATTGACTGACCAATCTTCTCGCGATAAATTCAAACAATTGAATGAATACAATGCTGAGCATAAAATGTATTTCAGCCTTGTGCGGTGGGTGTGTACGAATTGGGGCTTGTATGAAGGCTCGCGTATTTCACATTATTTGAAAGAGGTAGGTTTATCATTTCCAGAAGATCAAGCCGTAGCCATTATTATAGCATGGCATCGGACTTTAAATAAAAAAGAGATTAATTTCAAGGAAATCCGCGATAGATTGGTTGAAAAACGCAAAAAAGAACGCGAAGAACGCCTCAGTAAAGGGCGAGTCATTAAAGAAGAAATTAAAAAAACACCACCACCTTCTACCGTTAAAAATTAGTTTTATCTTCAAAATTCCTACCTTCGCCTTTCCTTTAGAAATTATTGATTCTATATGTCAACAACTTTCCAAGAGTTTTACGTCTTGGAAAGTTGTTTAATTTAAATGTATGTTGACAATTGGTGTTATCAGAAAAGATGCTTGGGCTAAAATGTTCGGTATTTATACGCAGCAGTTTATTATGGATAAGGCAGCTCTTGAAGCCGTTATCGTTTATTTTGATAGTGAGAAAGACCTTATGAATGCTCTCGCAACAGGGAAAGTGGCAGTTGTACCTCGCCCCATGAGGGAATTATCTACCACTTTACCTAACGGCATCGTTATTACAGCCATTAGTGAAAGACAAGACACTTCTCAGAGTTTGATTATTCCTAAAAATAATATAGATGAAAATCAATTGCTCTCGTTGAAAGAAAACGCTAAAGTCACCCTACAAAATAACATCAGTCGACTTCAATTTTTAGAATTTAGAGCCGATATATTGGCTAAAACCAATGATTTGACGCCTGTTCAAAGTATTGAAAAAGTGAATCAAGGCGATTTTGATGCCTGTGTTATTCCTTCAATCAGTATCCGAGTCATGGCTTTGTCCTCCGAGGATTATACAATTATACCTTTCAGTCCGAAGGAATTTATCACAGAATCAGGGCATGGCATCACTGCTTTTTTGACAGCAGAAAATGATTTAACAACGCGTCGGCAATTGAAAGTTTTGCATACCCCCTCAGTATCAGCCCTCTCAAATGTTGAAAGACGGCTCAAACAGCTATTCAACGATATTGATATTGCAGCTTATTGTGAAAAAGATAGAGCCAACAACTATCACCTTTGGGCAGCCGCCATTATTAATAATGAATTGAAAAAAACACGCCTTTCGCAAAGCACGCATTTTGAATTGGCTGAACGGTGTTATGAAATATTGCATCAATAAAATAATGAAATATATGAAATCCAAGACCCCCTCCTGCCACGCTCTGCTCGCAGTGACAACTTCGTCTCTTCCAAGAACATTTGCCCTATTTTTAGCAATATCCTTATCCTCTTTACTACTGATTAGTGCTTGTAAAACGGAAACGGAAAAATGCAAGTTCGGCGACCCAACAGCGATATTTTCAGACACGATGAAAATGGTAAAGAAGCATCATTTTGAAATTAAAGAGAAGACAGGCATTGAGTTGGCTTCGTTTTCAAATGGTATGATGCTCGAAGTAGAACAATCGGGTTGTAATGAAGTGCATCAGCAATTTACTTTTATCCTACCAGGTGATTTCTCTAAATCGGATGATAATTTTTGGAAAACTTTAGCCGTGAAAAACTTTCGTTTGCTGGCTGATTCATCGCCAAAACTTTATCCCTTCAACGGATGGGCAGATGCTATCGATTCGGTAAAAGACAGGTTGAAATTGGCTGAACCTGTTGAGGTAGAAAAAGGGACTCAAGTCCGAATAGATAAAATAGTGAGTGATAAGCAAACGATGTTGGTTGTTCAGTTATCCCAAGCGGAATAATCATTTTAAGGTGTCTAAATATTTAACTAATTCAATAGCATCGTCTTCATCTAATGGATTAGAAATAGCATTTTCTTTACAAAAGGCATTGATAGCATCTCTGTTTTTATTCACAAGGGCTGTATTAGCATGGTAAATGTCGTTTTTCTTTAGGCTAATCTTTCTAAATTGCTTTTTATCATTTAGAATATAAAACCTCAACAAATCTATTGGGGTCATGGGTTATTGGTTATCGGTTATTGATTTTTTTTTAAAAGAACGCGGTGTAGGTATTTAAGTATAAAAACAAGAGGTGTCTGTACGAAACAGACACCTCTTTCATTTTTATAAAAACTATCAGACTATTGATAACCCGCGTTTTGTGGCAAAGCTGCGCCCAAGTCAATTTCTCTTTGAGGAATAGGCATTACAACGCGCGTTGCACCAGGAGCAGACAACGCACCCGCGCCTGGTCCTGTGGTACGAAGCGATTTACCGTTGCGCAGTAAATCCATACGACGATGTCCTTCAAAACACAATTCTTTACGCCGTTCGTCGAGAATTGCATCAACGAGAGCCTCTGATGTTATGAATGAAGCGACCGTAAATGCGGCTAAACCAGCCCTTGCACGTAAACGGTTGACCAATGTAATAGCGTCTGCATTGGCGAGAGCTGGCGTACTTTTAGCTAATGCCTCTGCTTTATTCAACAATATTTCTGTTGTGCGAATGATTGGTGAATTGTCAGTATTATTAACTGCATCGGAAAATTTAGTTGTGTATAAACGCCTATTATTACCAATAATACGCATAGTCGTGAAACGTTTGTCATTGGTCGTATCAAAAGCAGCTATCAATTGAGGTGAGAAGGGACAATCGCCCCTTGCACCTTTTTCAGCGGGTTGATAGAAAGAAGCCCATCCACCCGCACCTGTACGAGAGTTGTCAGTTGCCGACATTTGAATAGTGAAAACATCTTCTACACCGTTTTGGTCAAAAAAGTTATAATTAGCTGCTAAATTGTAGAGGGTTGTATTGTTCAATACAAGATCAGCGCTGGCTATTGCTTTGACGTTATCACCTTTGTAAAGATACAATCGGCTTAACAAACCTGCTGCTGCACCTTTTGTTGCTCTACCCCTTGTTTGTTCAGCAGAACTATAAGAAGTGGGTAAATCAGGAGATGCCTCAAGCAAATCTTTCTCAATCTGTGTATAAACCTCAGCAACTGTATTGCGCTTCGGTAGTATCGCTTTGCCATCAAGAGCATCTGGTTCCAAAACAACAGGTACGCCAGGTGTTGCACCGTTTTGAAAATTAAAAGGCTGCCCCCAAAGGTTGACAAGATTGAAATAAGTTAATGCACGCAGAAATTTAGCTTCGGCAATGTGCTGTTTTCTTTCAGCATCTGTGTAGCTTTTATCTTCAACGCCTGGTACAAATTTGATAACAGCATTAGCGGCTAAGATAACGCGGTAATTGTCTGACCAAATTGAACGAATAGACCCATTGTCAGATAGCTGAATATAGCTCTTGATATCCTGTAAAGTCGGGAAAGAGCCAATAAAATCAACATTATCTGCTTGATAATCTGCAATAACTTGTGGCATTGCCCCAAATGCATCAAAGTCTTGTGCATTACTGTAAACGCCAATCAAGGAAGCGGTTGCTGCTAATTTGTTGCCAAAAGCAGCCGTAGGCGAAAGACTTTGCTCAGGCTGAATCTCCAACTTGTCGTTACAAGATGTTGTTAGCAAGCAAAATACAAGGCTCAACGCAAAAAACGATTTGACATATATTTTCATAAGAAAAACTATTTTTTTGATTGAAATAATTGAATATCAATAATTTAAATTTTTGTAAAAATACTGAGGGGTATCAAATGAATGTTGCGCATTAAAAATAAGCCGCGACACCCACTTGAATGGTTTGAGCTTGTGGCGGTGTAAAGAATGAACGTCCTTGACGTGTATTGCTGTTACCCGCATCTGATACTTCAGGGTCTTGACCACGTCCTTCCCACCCTTTAGCACGGAAAGTCAAGAGATTCGTACCACTTACATAAACACGCGCGCTTTCAAATACTTTCGTTCCCAATTGACTACCGCGCAGGGTATAAGAAAGCGTCGCATTACGCAAACGCATATAAGAACCATCTAACATCTGATTGGTTGAATTTCCTGCAAAAAAGTTGCGAGAAGTACTCGTTTTTGCAGGAAAAGTAGCGGCTTCTTTATTGTCTTCTCTCCAATAGTTGAGTAATGCTTTCGATTTATTGAAACTATTGTTGGCAGGGTTTTCAGTGAAGTTAAGTTCTCCAAGAAAAACGTTATTGCCATAAGTAAATGTCAAAAATGCGCTCAATTCAAAATTCTTATAAGTGAAGGTATTGGTCATACCACCGTAGAACTTAGGGAGTGCAGAACCAACATAACGGCGGTCGCCTGCACGCACAGATATGACGGTTGTATCCGCACCCGAAGGTGTTTTCCCGAGCCATTCAGCGTTACCATTTGCCTGATTGATGCCTTTGTAAGGAGAAAGATAAAATTCTGCAAGCGTCTTTCCTTCAACAACACGTAGGATGCCATTATCGAGGAAGCGATTACCCTCTGGGTCTTTTGCAATGCCTGGGACATCGAGTGAAATCACTTTGTTTTGATTGGAAGAGATATTTAAGCGTGTTGTCCATCTAAACCCCCCTTTTTCGACATTGACCGTATTAAGTGATAGTTCAACACCTGAATTTCTCATTTTACCAACATTGCGAGAGATTGATGTTAGACCAGACACTTCTGAAAGTGGAAAGTCAAGTAACAAATCACTCACATTGTTATTATAATAGTTGGCTTCAACGTTTATACGGCTTTTGAATAAATCAAACGTCAAACCCACATCAAATTGATTGGTTTTTTCCCAACGTAAATCTGGATTAGCTGCCTGTACCGGGCGTAAACCTGCTAAACCTGCATAATCAGACAAAATACCAGAACCGTAAAGACCTAAAGAAGCAAAATTGCCGCCTCTACCGCCACTTATCCTATCATTACCTACAACACCGTAACTGGCTTTGATTTTAACATTTTGTACAGCCGTCACATTTTTCAAAAAGTCTTCATTAGAAATTAAGTAAGCACCGCCAATAGACCAGAAGTTACCAAAACGGTTATTTATACCAAATCGGGAAGAGCCATCTCTACGGAAAGCACCTTCAACAATGTATTTATCAGACAACTTGAAAGTGGGACGGATAAAAAACGAATTGAGTACCCATTGAGTGCGTGATGCTTCTGTTGTTGTTTTTGTTGCAGCAGAGGATACGTTTCTTAACCCATCGGCGGCGAAACCAGAACCCGCAACATTTATATCTTCGTATTCAGAAGTTTCAAAACTTTGACCCGCAACCACACTGAGCTCAGTACCCGGACTAAATTCTTTTTTATAATTAAGCGTATTAGTTGTCAACCATTTGTTATCATCTGCAACGAGTCGTTGACCTGAACCAGAGGCTAAAACAATATCAGGGAAACGAAAGGTTTCATTTATATTATATTGGTCTAATCCCCAGTCTGTTTTGAATGACAAACCTGGTAAGACATTAAAATTCAAGAAAACATTACCAATTGTACGGCGTGTTTTGTAATCTGTAACAGCAAGGTTTTCTATTGCTAAGATGTTTGGAATAAAGCCTAAGCGTTTGTAAGAACCTGTTGCGTCAAAAGGCTCAATTGTAGGGTCTTGCAGATAAGCCGCTGTTAAAGGGGCGAACGTCGCGTTATCAGAGTAGATACGATCATTGGCCACCCGACTAATGGAAACGTTTGCACCCAATTGTAACCAATCATTGGCACGATGCGTAAAGTTTAGACGACCACTCAATTGATTTAATGTGTTACCAATTGAATAATTTGATTGATTGACAAATGAACCGCCCATATAGTATTGGGTTTTTTCAGTACCACCAGACAAATTGACGCCATAATTATCGATTCGACCTGTTTGCAAAACTGCTTTTTGCCAATCATAACTTGTGGTAGCAAGACCCGTCGCACCTTGATAATCTGTTAGAAATGAGCGATATTGATCGGTTGTCATCATATCTAACAAGTAGGTAGGTTTAGAAAAACCTGTGTAGTAATCAACCCCTATCGTATTTTTACCTACTTTACCCTTTTTAGTGGTAATCAAAATGACACCATTTGAGCCGCGCGAGCCGTAAATAGCTGTTGCTGAAGCATCTTTAAGGACAGAAATACTCTCAACATCATTGGGATTCAAATTAACCAATGGATTCAGAGACGTTGAAGAACCTAATCCAAACGAATAGCTATCATCATTGAGTGGCACACCATCCACGACATAGAGCGGATTACCACCCGCACTGATAGAACCGACACCGCGAATTTTCACCGCTGCATTCGCTCCTAACATACCCGATGTGCTGACGATTTGAACACCCGCCGCTTGACCTTGTAACATTTGTTGAAGACCAATGATTGGTACGTTATCTAAATCTTTGCCATCAATTTTAGCGACAGAAGATACTCTGTCTCTTTGGCTTTGCGTACCGTAGCCTACGACGACTAATTCTGTCAAAATGCTACTTTCTCCCATTGTGATGTTAATCACCGAGCGATTACCAATTGATTCCTCAATTGTCTTGAAACCGACGAAGGAAAAAATCAATGTGGTAGCACCTTGGGGTACTTCCAACGAGTAGTTTCCATCAATGTCGGTTACCATACCGGCGGTAGTGCCTTTGACGAGTACGGTTGCGCTTACCATAGGCGTACCTTTATCATCTAAAACTTTACCACTAACATTTGACTGAGCAGTAATAATGCCTATGCTGAACACTATTATACTCAACATGAGTAAGAGCCTTTTTTTCATACTGAAACTGGTTTATTAATTTAAAAAATATGAGAGTTAAATGCAATAATTTAATTTAGTTTTAATCATACTGAGAAAAATGAACTGCATGTTCAATTAAAATTTAAGTACAGTTAAGAGGTTAAGAGTCTTTTTTCAAATAAATTAAAATCGGTAAGTTGATAGATTGGTGAATAAAATAAGATTTTAAAGCAAATTCATACTAAAAGTTTGGCATAATTAAATTTAGATTTGATTGTATATTTGACAATTTAATTACTTTATTGAAATACTTCGTTCAGAAATACTTTCTATACGAAGGTAAAAGTATAATTTGATTTGGAATATTCTATTAAAAAACGATATTATTTGTCCTATTTTCATTTTTTTGATGTTCTACAAGAAATAACGTTGAAAATTATCTCAAATGATAAGTCCGTATTCCTAATGGGTGCTTTGCAGAATATTTCATTTTGCCAATTGAATGAACTTTTTTTGAAAAAAAAGCACCCCCTCAGTAGGAAGTGCTTTCTCAAATTAATTCTGGAAATCTTATAGAGGATTTTGTATAATCGCTTTGTTGGCTTCAATCTCTCTTCTTGGAATCAAAAACTCCCAACGATTGTCACCAGCAGGAACAT